>PKTC01000069.1 GCA_002869305.1 Marinilabiliales bacterium | reverse complement strand
GGGCGCGAGCAAATATTTTACGTGAGTTTCTTACAACTTCAACAAAAAATAATCCTTTTAATCATACTGAAATAAAGGAAGTTATGGACCTATGCTTATCATGTAAAGCTTGTAAATCAGAATGTCCTTCTAGTGTAGATGTAGCTAAACTAAAAGCCGAATTTCTGCAACATTATTATGACTCGAATGGAATACCTTTGCGTTCACGTTTAATTGCGTACATCTCTGATGTTAATAAGCTGGCTTCAATTGTTCCGGGTGTTTATAATTTCTTTATGGGTAACAAAGCATTTTCTTCATTTCTAATGAAATGGATTGGTTTTGCACCTCAAAGAAGTATGCCATTGTTGGGTAAACAGACCATGAACAAATGGATGAAAAAATACATCTCACAATTAAAAAAAGAAAATCAATACAAAGGAAAAGTATATTTATTTAATGATGAATTTACAAATTATAACGATACAGGTATTGGTATCAAAACAGTTCAATTGTTAACCAGGTTGGGATACCAAGTTGTTATTCCAAAGCATATCGATAGCGGAAGAACATATCTATCCAAGGGGTTGGTAAGAAAAGCTAAGAAAATTGCGATTCAAAATGTGAATTCTTTAAAAGAATTGGTAACTGAGAAATCACCTTTGATAGGCATAGAACCTTCTGCAATATTAACGTTTAGAGATGAATACCCTGATTTAGTTGGTGACGAATTAAAGAATGTTGCTATTGATATGGGTAAAAATGCATTGATGATTGATGAATTTTTGAAAAGAGAGATTGAGTCGGGAAAAATAAAAAAGGAACAATTTACGGAAGCTTCCCAACATATTAAGCTACATGGACATTGTCAGCAAAAAGCTGTGGCATCAACAGATCCAACAAAGTTCCTACTTTCATTTCCAAGTAACTATACTGTTGAAGAAATCCCATCAGGATGTTGCGGCATGGCAGGCTCGTTTGGCTATGAAAAGGAACATTATAATGTATCGATGCAGATAGGTGAGATGGTGCTTTTTCCAGCCATTCGAAATGCAAATGGGGATACTATTATATCTGCACCGGGCACTAGTTGTCGTCATCAAATTAAGGATGGTACAGGCAAAACAGCTTTGCATCCGGTCGAAATTCTTTACAATGCTCTTAAATAGGTGAAAATGAAAAAATATGTGTTCTTATTAGCTGTTCTGATTGCAGGAATTCAATCTTTCGCACAGAGAACTGTTATAGCAAAAGGAATTGAGTACGAGGTATTTTTTCCGTCAAAAACACTTAAGTCTGAAATAAATAATGCTTTACAAATTCGGTATCATTTACTTTCTCTTAAAACGCATCCTGAATTAAACCTAAATAAAGAGCAACTGGAGAACTATTCAAAACTTCTTGATATAGTTGAAAAGAATGAAAACACTGTTTTTATCGATAGTTTATCTATTGTTTTAATGAATGGATTGGCCTGGAATTTAAATCTTAAACCGACCTTTTTATCCAAAGAATTCTACAAAAAAGTAAAAAGAAAAAAGTACATAAATGATAGTGATGTTATTTCTGGTCTAAAATACTTGCAGTTTTGTGATATGTGGATAAAAGAAGGCGAATTACCTCGATTTATGGTTGATAAATTTATCTATTATCAGCGTATTGATATAGATGGAGTGAATTATCTTAAAATAGAGTATGAGATAAAATACAAACCTGAAGGAAAAGGTACCTTTTTTACCAGCAAAGAGATTAAGTTAACTCATTATTGATTTATCTTCAAGAAATAGCACATGATTTACTTTAATCATAACCTACAAGGTAATTAAAGTATTAAAATTGCATTACTCTGGCAATTGAAACAACCGTATTAAAAAGGAAAATTCTCTAAAAAAGTAATGATGTATAAGAAGGGATAACCCTTCGAAATATTTTTATTTGAATTTAACAAAAAGTTCTACATTTCCAGAATATTCTAATAGGCATTTTTAATATAGTAAACAATTGCATGTTAAGGTTGTTAATTGACTAAATAATTGTAAGTACAAAATTAAAAGTAAAAAAAAGATGAAACCAAGATCATTATCCATTGTTGCAGGTCTAAGCTACCTGGTTATTTTCTTTGCAGCAATTTTTGCAAATTTTTTTGTAATAGAATCTATTATTGCAGATCCTTTAACAACCCTACAGGTGAATAATCTGATGGTAAGATTTGGAATTATAGCATTTTTGATTACTGTTATTTTTGATGTTGTTGTTGCTTGGGCATTATATGTATTATATAAAGAAAATATTCTATCAGGACTTAGTACTCTTTTCAGAATGATGCATGCCGCCATTATGGGAGTTGCAATATTTGCCCTGGTTGTTGTATTAACTTCAACAACAGCTCAGGAAATATTACATCAGGTTGATATTTTCAATATTATCTGGCTAATCGGACTGTTCTTTTTCGGAATACATCTCATTCTTCTGGGGCAAATTCTTAGAAAACCCAGATTAATAACTGTTTTCCTTATAATTGCTGGTATAATGTATATGGTTGATACAGTTGCACATTTCGCACTCCATAACTACGATCAATATAGTTCAGTGTTTTTAGCGTTGGTTGCAATACCAAGTATTTTTGGCGAAATGGCTTTATCTATATGGCTTCTTGTTAAAGGAGGTAAGGTATAATAGCTAATACTGCTTGACTTTTTTTAACATTTTATCTTATCTAATTCAAACAACTTTTGGAACTTTGCTCCGTTTGTTTAATGTTTTTATTATTTTCATGCATAAAATAAAAATGCTTATTGGATGCCTTGAAACATTAAACCTTATATTCAAATGATTTCTAAATTTATTTTTCGAAACTTAATGAAAAGGCCATTTCTTAATTTTGTAAAAATATTAGGACTGGCTTTTGCTCTTACTGGACTGATTATAATTACCCTCTTTATTAAAAACGAATTATCATACGATCAATCTCACAAAAATGCAGACAGACTCTATCGATTCACTTTCACAAGTGATAATCTTTTTGGTGGTAAGCACTTTGCCAGAATGCCAAGTGCAGCAATTATTCCACAAATGGCAGACTATTTTAAGGAGATTGAAAATTATTCCCGATTAGCCCGGGTTGAAGAAAGTTTTCTAAAGTATGGAAATAAGTTTATAAAAATTAACCAGGCTTTTCATTGCGATAGTACTTTTTTTGAAGTTTTTAACGGTGAGCTTCTTATCGGTGATTCAAAAAATATTTTAGATAATCCGGGTACTATGATTATTTCCGAAGGTTTTGCGGAAAAGGTATTTGGAGATTCTAATCCTATTGGGCAAATATTAACCATGCCTGTTGGTCAGTTTAATGCAGATGAAGTAGATTATCTTGTTCAAGGAATCATGAAAGATTATCCTAAAAACAATCACTTTCATCCTGACTACATTACAAGCCCAGTTGATAAATCTGTATTGAATGGATGGGCCTGGTCTTATTTGCTTTTGTTAGAAGATGCCGATCCTGATATTATTATTTCTGGATTTCCAGATTTTGGATCAGCTACCTGGGACATTGAAAAAAGTGAAATTACACTGAAACCATATTTACAGAATATAAAAGATATTCATCTACATTCGAATAAGCTTAGAGAGATTGAACCCAATGGCAGTTTAACAGTTGTCTATACTTTTTCGGCTGCCGCATTACTTTTGTTATTTATTGCTCTTATTAATTATGCGAATCTCAATATCGGAATGGCTGAATTTAGTGGTAAGTTTATGCATATAAACAAAATATCAGGAGCTACTCGTAAGGTAAGTATTAAGTACTATTTATTAGATGGATTAATAATAACAGCTTTTTCAGTATTCCTAAGTTTAATCTTAGCTGATTTTTTTGGTGGATCTATTCAAAAGAGCCTTGGTTTAAATTTATTTGAGGATAATACCAGAATAATTGTATTAATTATCATCTGCTTTATTTTCTTATGTCTCATTGCATCTTCTTTGCCTCTAGTAAAACAAACATTAAATAGAGCTGCCTCAACACATAATATAAACGATCATGGAATAAAGAGAAAAGGAATAAGTAAAGGTTTAATTGTGTTGCAATACACTATTTCAATTGCTCTAATTTTTGTAGTTCTTTTAATACACAAACAAACTAAGTATTCTTTGAGGAGCGGATTGGGTTCGCATATTGAAAACTTAATTTGCATAGACGGTGTGCATGCCGATGTTCAAAGCAAGTTTTCAATATTCAAAACTGAATTGAAGAAGTACGAACCAATTATTTCAGTGTCTGCAATGTTTGAACCTCCTGGCGGGGAAGCCAATGATATGTTTCCATTCGAAATGGAAGGCTATGTGTCTAAAAATGAGGATGGAGAAAATGAATTAATTGGAGTGTTTCCTTGCGATAAATCATTGATAAGTCTTTTTAATTTAAATTTATTAAGTGGAAAAGATTTTTCTGAAGATGCAGAAGATCAAGATGGCTCTGGAGAATACATTGTAAACGAGTCAGCTATGAAAAGGTTGGGATATTCAAACCCAGATGAAATCATTGGTAAAAAGTTTAAGCTTATATTCTTTAATGAAAGCATTCAAATTCCCGACGGTGAAATAATAGCTGTTGTTAAAGATTTTCATTATTCAAGCCTTAAAAAAGAAATTGAACCAAAGGTATTTTTTAAACGCAAGGATCATTGGATTGAGAATTTTATTGTACTATTTAAGCCCGGTAACAAAACAGAAGCATTAGAGGCAGTAAAAACAACATGGAACAATCTGTTTCCGTATTACCCATTTAATTATAATTATATTGATTCAATGTATAGAAATGTTTATAGAGCTGAAATTTTGCAATCTAAGTTAATAGCACTATTTACAATTATTTCATTGTTCATTTGCTCAATTGGTTTGTTGGGAATGTCTTTACTTGTTACCCAAAAACGCACAAAAGAAATTGGTATAAGAAAAGTAAATGGTGCTTCAGAATCACAAATCATTCTTATGTTGAACTGGAATTTGTTGAAATGGGTTTTACTATCATTTATTCTTTCCATTCCTTTAGCATATATAGCCATGAACAAATGGCTTGAGAATTTTGCCTATAAGATTTCAATTTCATGGTGGATTTTTATTATTTCAGGTTTTATAACCATCTTAATTTCTTTTTTCACAATTTCAGTTATTTCCTGGAAAACGGCGAGAAGTAATCCTGTCAAGGCCTTAAGGTATGAATAAAACAAATTTGTAAGAATTCATTTGCTTTAAAGTTTAAACATTTTAGTAAATTGGCAATCTAAAATTTACAAAAACTAAAATATTAAAATATGAAAACAAAAGTTTACCAATTTTTTACTCTAGGTTTAGCCTTATTATTATTTAATTTAACGCAGGCGCAAGATAAGAGCGATTGGAAAGGTGGATATCCCGAAGGTTGTACTTCAATAACTGTAGGTAAGTTAGCTTCGGTTGATGGATCTGTAATTACCTCACATACAGATGATAGTCACCGTACAAGGTCGTGGATGGATATTAAGCCCGCGAAAGATCACAAAACAGGTGATATGGTTCCAATGTTTAAGAGAACTGCTGATAATACAAAAGCTATTCCTGCATATAAGCACGATAAAATTGGAGAAATTCCGCAGGTTGAACACACTTATCAGTATGTGAACTCTGCATATCCTTGCATGAATGAAAAACAATTGGGAATTGGAGAATCTACATTTGGTGGGAGAGATGAGCTCCAATCAGATGCCGGATTGATTGATTGCCAGCGTTTATGTCAGTTAATGGTTGAGCGCTGCACCACTGCTCGTGAAGCTATTCAAATGGCGGGTGAATTAGTAGAAAAATATGGATGGAACGACTATGGCGAAGCACTAACTATTGCAGATCCAAAAGAAGTATGGCATTTTGAAATAGTGGGACCAGGAAAAGGTAAAGTTGGAGGTGTATGGGTTGCTCAGCGTGTTCCTGATGATCATATTGCATGTAATGTAAATGCAAGTACCATAAAAGAAATTGATCTTTCAAAACCAGATTATTTTATGGCTTCTGAAAATATCTATGAGTTAGCGAAAGCAAATGGATGGTGGAAAGAAGAAGAGACCTTTAAATTTTGTTACGCCTACGCACCTAATAGCAGAAATGCTATCGGTTCGCGTCGTCGTGAATGGAGAATTTTCGATTTATTAGCTCCATCTTTACATTTAGATCCTAATGCACAAGACTATCCATTTTCGGTAAAACCCGATAATAAAGTTTCTTTGGAAGATTTGGTGATGGTTTTTAAGGATTATTACGAAGGAACACCATACGATATGACAAGAAGCATAAGAGCTACCGATGATGAAGGAAAAACCATTATTTCTCCATTAGCTAATCCATTTATGCCATACGATCAACTCGAAATTTCAAATGTTAGCGGTGGCTGGTATAATGTTAATCACGAAAATGGGAAGATAGATTTTCTTGGTGAAAGAACTATTGCTCGCTGGTATACCATGTATGCAACCATTATTCAGTGCCGCGATTGGTTACCTGATGAAATTGGCGGCGTTGTTTGGTTAGCGCAAGATAATGTAGCAACATCTATATACGTTCCGGTTTATTGCAGCGCAACGGATTTACCAAATTCATACAAAACTCCTGGCAGGGTAAATGGCTTTACAAGAGAATCGGCCTGGTGGGCATTTAACAGAATGGGAACACTGGCTGCTCAGCGTTGGGGAGATATAAGACATGACGTTGATGCTGTCTGGAATCCAATGCAAAAAGAATTATTTGAAAATCAAAAGAAATTTGAAAAGGAAGCATTGGATATTTATAATGAGAAAAAGCCTCAGAAAACCATCGATTATGTTACAAAGTACACGAACGAATGGGGAAATAAGGTGGTGGAAGAAGCCTGGAATTTAGGTGATTTTATTTGGACAAAATACGACGAGAAATTTTAAAACTAGTGAATTGTGATTAGTGAGTAGTGAATAGGTCGATTCTTATATTACTGCTCACCAATCACCAATCACCAATTACATATATTTATGAATAAACGAGGTTTTGCAAGCGATAATAATTCAGGTGTTCATCCTGAAATTATGAAAGCAATAATTGAGGCTAATAATGGACACACCATAGCTTATGGCGATGATATTTATACAGATAAAGCTAAGGCAAAGCTTTACGAACATTTTGGGAATGACATTGATATTTACTTTGTTTTTATTGGTACTGCAGCGAATGTTTTAGGTTTAAATGCTGCAACCAGGTCTTGGAATGCAGTAATTTGTGCTGAAACCGCTCATATAAATGAAGATGAATGTGGTGCACCACAGAAGTTTAATGGATTTAAATTGCTAACTGTAGAAACACCAGATGGAAAATTAACCGTCGAATCGGTTCAAAAGCATATTAAAGGGATTGGTTTTGAGCATCATTCTCAACCTAAGGTAATTTCAATTACTCAGGTAACTGAGCTTGGTACTATTTATTCAGTTGATGAAATAAAAACCTTAGCTGATTTTGCACATCAAAATAATATGTATTTACATATGGATGGTGCTCGTATAGCTAATGCAGCAGTTAGCCTAAAAAAGAAATTCAAAGAATTTACAAAAGATG
This sequence comes from Marinilabiliales bacterium, assembly GCA_002869305.1. Lineage (GTDB taxonomy): Bacteria > Bacteroidota > Bacteroidia > Bacteroidales > UBA12077 > UBA12077. The sequence goes on along the minus strand of PKTC01000069.1, from coordinate 5,842 downwards.
CTGGCGTGGATATTCTTTCTTTTGGTGGAACCAAAAATGGAATGATGTACGGCGAAGCAATACTTTTTCTAAGCAAAAAATTGGGCGAAGATTTTAAATATGTTCGCAAACAAGGAATGCAGTTAGCCTCTAAAATGCGTTATATTTCTGCTCAATTCGAGAGATATCTTTCAGATAATCTTTGGTATAAAAATGCTGAGCATTCGAATAAAATGGCTCAATTACTAGCTGAAAAAATTCAGGAAATACCTCAAATCCAGATTACTCAAAAAGTAGAAGCTAATGGTGTTTTTGCAATAGTTCCTTCAAGAGAAATGATTGAAGATTTAAAACATGAATATTTCTTTTACGACTGGGACGAAATGAGAAACGAAGTGCGTTGGATGACATCTTTTGATACACAAAAAGAAGATATCATTAAATTTGTTGACTTAATTAAGATGAAATTAAAAAAATAGCTATTAAGTTGTTAATTTAATTATAGTAGATGTAGCTTATTCGCCAAATAGGTTAAAATAAAGGAAATAATAAATGAAATTAATGGAGCAAACAACCACATTATAAAAAATTTATTGACTTGTGTTTTTTTAAATATATTTTTAAATCCTAATTTAGCAACACCAATACCAATAATTGCTCCAACATTTAACTGAACCAACGAGGTTGGGATACCTTTTATCAAAGAGGCTGATAATAATAAACTAGCAGACAAAAAGGCAATAATTATAGCTTCTATTTTTCCAAATAATACGATCTCTTTGCCTGTATTACGAACTACTTTATAACCTAATAAAGAACTTCCTATACCAAAACTTGGTGCAACTATTAAAGTGGCTAAAATCATAATATGGGTTGTGTATTTGCTATTTATTTGTAATTCATTCATAGCCATTGTAGATAATGGGCCAACGGCATTAGCAACATTATTTGTTCCAATAGAGAAGGCAACATACATAGACATGAAAATAACTAATCCTTTCAATACATAACTTTCATTTACCTGACGAGAAATTGTATATCCTCTGCGTCTAATTGGCTTATATATATACTTGCCAATTAAGAAAGCAAGCGAAAAAGATATTATAGGCATTATAAACCAGGTGGGTAAAATTTCGACAATTAATTTATGAGAATTAAGGGCATCAAAATATATAGCAGGTGCTATTACAGCTAATACTGTCGATTGACTAGTAGATTGCGGAATTCCAAATAAATTGGCAATTAATAACGAAATAGCTACAGAGAATAAAATGATAGAAACCATGTGGAAGGTAATCATTTCGGGTTGCAATAATCCTTGCCCTATTGTTTTTGCAGTTTCACTACCTCCAATTACTGCCCCAATAAAAACCATACTGCCAAATAAACCAGGAATTAAACCTTTGCGAATAATATTTGCTCCAAATGCTGCAGAAAAGGAAGGCCCCGTTCCACTTCCACCCATATTAATTGCAAGAAATATTGCAATTATAAATGGAATAATAAAAGGTATTAACATAACATAACTACAGTATCAAATTATTATTCAATATAACTAGTTGCAGAAATGCATTAAAGAAAGTATAAAAGTAGCCAAAAATTTGATGCCTTATATTCGTAACCTTGATTAATTTTATTATGAAGATTAGAACACCATATAAAAAAGAGCCTCATTCGAGGCTCTTTTTTTTTAAGTATTTTTATTATTAGTTAAAGATATACCTGAATCCAATTTGTAATTGCCATTTAGACAGTACAGATACATCATCAGTATATGATTCGGTTAAATTAGTATCGAATCTAAAATCATGCAATCCAGTTGCAGGATCAACACTGTTAACTGTAATAGGAGTGTAAGTTGTAGCAAATTGTCTTACTCCCCAGTCAGAATTAATTAAATTTCCAGCATTCAGTAAATCTAATGTTAACTGAAACTTATTTTCTTTGCCCATTAAATCAAATTTGAAATCTTGAGCTAAGCGAATATCAAATGTTGTAAACCAAGGAAGCATTGCTCCATTTCTTTCAGCATATTTACCTCTACGTTCACTTAAATAATCGTCTTGTTCAATGAATGCATTTAATGCTGTCCATTGTTCTGCCGCTGTAACCGTATTACCACCAGCATCAACATAGTCAACTAATGTTATGTCTGAAGAGTTTTCTGGTACATATAATAAATCGTTATTCACAATTGCATCCTGATTTAAGTCTCCGGAATAAACATATGAGTAACGATCACCTTTACCTGCTTCAAAGAATAATGCAAATGAGGTAGCCATTTTTCCATATTCAATTTTATATAAAGCAGAAGCAATAATTCTATGTTGTAAACCATAACGCGACCAAGATAGTTGAGGATCATTAGGATTTCCAACAACTGGATTTCTTTGGAATGCATCAGCAGCAATCTCAGCAGGAATTGATGTATAATCTTTTGATTCCATATAAGTATATGCTACATCCAGCATTAGACCAAAATCAAAAGTCTTACCTAATTTTTGTGTTAAACTAAATTGATAACCTTCATCTGTATTATCAAGTACGATAGTTCCAGCATCTAGGAATCCAATTGCGTCTGCATCGGCTGAGTAAATATTTACTTCATTAAAGCCAGCGAAGATTGCTCTGTTGTCACCAGTTCCTGTTAATTGACCAGAAGGTGGAGCCATGTTATAGTTTCTATGTACGATTGCATTTAGATCTTTCCCGTAGATACCTTCTATAGATGCTTTCCATCCTTCTCCAAATATCATGTCAACAGCTAAGTTAGTTTTCCAAACTTGAGGCCATTTAAAGTCACTAGATGTAGCATTAACCTGGAAAAAGTATCCAGGATACATTCCAGAATTAGATGACTGGTTTCCTAACCACACAAAAGGAATACGTCCGCTAAAAATACCTGTACCACCACGTACCTGAATGGTATTATCGTTTTTAACATCATAGTTGAAACCTAATCGGGGAGACCATAATATCTTACTGTCAGGCCAGCTACCAGGATCAACATCTACAGAGTTACCATCTTCATCAACCCAACCATCAAAATCTTTAACCTCCTGGATTGCAGCAGCATTATCAGCTGTCTCAATATCATTAAAATACATTGGCATATCAATTCTTAGACCTCCAGTGATGTTTAGCTTATCATTTACTCTAAACTCATCTTGCACATAAACCGCTAATTGAGCTACATCTACATACGACCATAAGTAATCATTAGCTTGAGCATTTACTACATCCTGATTAAGATCTCCGGTATTTAAGCCAGTATTGTCCACAAAATAGACAAAATTATTATTTACAAAGTCATTGGCTGAGAATGCTGTTGCCCAAGGGTAGTAGAATAGATTAAAAGAATTCTCAAATTTGAATAATTCATAGTTGAATCCAGCTGTTATGGTATGTTTATCCATGTAATAAGTGAAATTATCCCTAATCTGGATAACATCCTGATTTAGTCTATTATGTGTTGAGAACATTTCAGATCAGAAAGTGATAGCTATGTTTCCATTAGCATCTAATATATCAACAACTGGGAAAGGCTCAGAATGAGGATCTCTCTTATCTCTAAATCCGGTGTAACCAACTAATAAGTTATTCGACATTCTGTCTGAGAAAATAGAGTTTAATTCTGCAACAACTGAGTGTATTTGATTAAAAATTCTGTATGAAGAATTTTCAAAAGGCATTCTGAAACTTGTTGGTCCTCTTCCACCAACGGCTTCTGGGTGAGGAAGAATATCCTTCCATGCATCTAGCATGTTGTAACGAACTGTTAATGAGTGGTTTTTAGCAATATTCCAATCAAGTTTAAGCAATAATTTATCGTTATATGTTTCGTGATTATACCCTTGATAAGCACCCGGATCATAATTCCAAAATGTTCTTAAGTGGTTTTGAACAGCAATCAAATCAGATTCTAACACACTTGTAACATTGGATTGTCCTGTATTTGTTCCATCATCAGCAACGAAACCGTGAGCTAATTGATCTCTTCTTTCTGCTTCAGCATTGATAAAGAAGAATAATTTGTCTTTTATAATTGGGCCTCCAATACTAACACCAAATTGTTTTGCTGAGAAATCATAATTTTTGGCGGTTACACTTCCAACTTTCTCTCCAATCATATTTTCATTACGGAAAAAGTAATATCCTGTTCCTTTCAATTCATTGGTACCTGATTTTGTTACCGCATTAATACCAGCACCTGTAAAACCACCTTCTCGAACATCAAAAGGAGCCAAAGAAACCTGTATCTGATCAATTGCGTCTAAAGACACAGGCTGAGCATCAGCTTGCCCACCCGGAGTTGCATAATCTAATCCAAATGAATTATTAAAGATTGATCCATCTAAAGAAAAATTATTGTAAAGATTGTTTCGACCACCAAAGCTATTTCCGTCAGATTCTGGAGTTAAACGTGTAAAGTCTTGCTGACTTCTTGCAATAGATGGAAGTTTTTCAAGTTTCTCTCTATCAATACTTGTTTGAGATCCGGTTTTATCAGAATTGATAAAATCATCACCTTCGTAAGAAATAATAACTTCTTCCAAATTTATAGATGATTCAACCAGCTCGAAATCTACCTCTGTAGTTTTGTTTAAGTCGAGATAAATATTTTCTAAGGTACCTTCCTGATAACCCATGAAACTAGCTACAACAGTGTATGGTCCACCGATTTTCATATTTCTAATATTGAATCGGCCGTCCTTCATTGTAATCGTTCCATACTGCGTACCAGTAGGAGTGTGCATTGCAACAATATTTGCAATATCAATGGGTTCTCCCTTATCGTTTACAACTTTCCCTGTCATGGAAGAGGTTGTGACACCCTGAGAGAATACACTTGTAATGCCGGCAAAGGCAAATACAAATGTTAAAATCATGGTTAATTTTTTCATAAGTTTTTTGTATTAGGTTCAATTTAACAATAGTAAAAGTAACTAAATTTAACGTTGACTTGATGTTAAGTAAGCCAGAGTTTTAAACATTTATTTAACAAATTATTGATAAACAATAAAATAGGGAAAGTTGGAATATAATATAAAAATAGAATACTTCCATTGACGATCGGTAAGAAAATATAAAATCTTTAAAAAAGGTAGAAAATAAATTTAACTCAAATAATAAAATTTGATAATTTAAATGTGCAAAATTAAGTGGCGAAGGATATATAAAACTATAAAAAGATTATGCCTGTACAACTGGCTTATTACCTTCTTTTTTTATGCTTTTTCTTTTTCGGATTAGGTTTTAGCCCAAAAAGTTGATCTATTAAATCCAAGCGATTCGATTTACGCAATTCCGATATAATGTCGTTTTTAAATTCATTTTTATACAAGAAAAAGAATTTTCGTTGCGCTAATTTTTCATTTTTACTTTTTGCAACTTGAATTTTTTCCATTGTATGCGGATTTATACCTGAATAATACATAACCGTTGCTAAGGTCATAGGAGTGGGAGTAAAGTCTTGAATTTGTTCTAGTTTAAAGTCCATTATTTTGGTTTCTACGGCCAATTCTGCCATGTGGATATTTTTACACCCTGGGTGGCTAGAAATAAAATATGGAATTAATTGTTGATTCAAATGATGCTTTCTATTTACACGATCAAACAGATTTTTGAACTCATGAAACAAGTTAAATTCTGGTTTTCGCATTATTTTAACAACCTCCTTTGAGGTATGTTCCGGTGCAATTTTTAACCTACCTGATACATGATTCTTAATTAATTCTTCGGCGTATTCATTGTAATCAGGATCATTTAACTTATGCATGAATAAATCATAACGAATTCCACTACCGACGAAAGACTTCTTGATGGCTTTTTTCTGATCAACTTTTTTATATATTTCGGTAAG
>PKTC01000036.1 GCA_002869305.1 Marinilabiliales bacterium | reverse complement strand
TCCATTATAACCAACATGAACATTAGCAAACCTAAGCCCATCCTTCTTAAAGATTTTAATTCTACAAACTCTTGTGAACTCAAATGCCTGGTTGTCAAATACCCCATAATCACACAACACAACCGCTTCAGCTGTTGTATCGAGATCATACTTTGTCATCTTAAGTTCTTCGATGGTTACCTTGCCAAATTTAATGGGATCTTTTTGGGCATAAAGGCTTTGAAAAAAGCCCAATAGTAATACTAACAGTATAAACTGCCTGGAAAGTTTTGTTCTCATATCATTTTCTTTTAGTAATTTATCTCAGTAGTGAAAATACTAAAATATTCTTTGATTAAAAACCATTTCCCGGAAATAATATTAAATGTAAAAATTGAACCATAAATAAAAGTTTAGTTGTATTATCACATTAGATAAAGTTTAATCTGCTCATATGAAAAGTATTTTCGGTGTGTTTTTACTTCTACTAGTACCCTTATTAGTATACAATCAAAACAGAAAAGCTTATCAACTATTTAATTCAAAAGGTAAAAAGGTTAATTAACAAAAACTTTTTAATGCAGCTTCAAATGCGAATGTAATTCTGTCTGGAGAAATGCTTATTATAGCCCATTGCACATTGGTTGCAATATAATTAGTTATTACCAAGCCAATGATTATAAAAAAGCCGAATCTGCGAACAGATCCGGCCTAGTGCAACAATTAACTAAACGAAACAATTATGAGAATCCTAATTGTTTTTTAACAAAATATCTTCTATTGCTTTTCTAAACATTTCTTTGGTTTGTTCATTGGTTCGTCCAATGCCAGAACTCATTGTTGGTTGTCCTTCTTTTGGACAATATAAAAATGCTGGTATTCCCTGTACACCGAACAAACCAGCTAATTCTGGGTCTTTTTGTGTATCAACTTTATACACATTAATTTTACCTTTATATTCTTGAGCTATTTCCTCTAGAATTGGAGCAGCAATTCTACATGGACCACACCAATCTGCATAAAAATCTACTATGCAAGGTAAGTCGCCTTCAAACTTCCATTCCTTATTTACATCATAATTAAGAACTTTCTTTTTGAATTCTTCCTTATTTAATGTAACCACAACTTTCTCTTCAGTATTTGATGCCTTTTCAGTTGTTTCCCTGGTTTGTTTTTCTGCTGCTTCAGATTTCCCATTGCATGCTTGTGTAAGACCTATTGAAGCAACTAAAGCAATTAATAATATTTTTTTCATATGTATTAGTTTTTAATAATTTGCTAAGATTAATTCTTTAATTTGATTGGCTGGTATTACGCCAGCCTGGTTAAATATTATATTTCTATTTTTAAATAACATTAAAGTTGGAATACTGCGTATACCATATTTTGCTGATATATTAGGATTCTTATCTACATTAATTTTAATAATTTTAACTTTTTCTCCTAATTCCTTCTTAACTTCCTGTAAAATGGTAGTTACCATTTTACATGGCTGACACCAATCTGCATAGAAATCAACTAAAACAGGTTCTTTTTCACTTATAATCTGATTAAAGTTCGCTGTCATTCTTAGATTTTTTTCTTTTTTTAATCATATCATCGGCACTATCTCCTAAAAAGTACACTATAAAACCTCCAAATAAAACCGTAGTATGCCAGTTCGAAGTTAATGGGCATGTACAACTAACACATCCAACATATTTCCAGTATAAAAATCCTGCTATTAAACCAGGAATAATTAATAAAATTCCATATTTATGCTTTGATAACAATTCCTTCATATTTCAATTTTTTTACAATATTACAATTTTTATACCATAATATTTATATATGTCAATTTGTATATTTATTCTGTTTTAAAAAATAAATTTATGACAAACAGACACTATATAGTGTGGAAATAATGAAAGCAACAGTATTCTCGTAAATAAAAAAGGGAGCAAATGCTCCCTTTTACCATAAATTACAAACTAAAAAACTACAAGTTATATATATTTACTAAATAACTCCTTGATCTAACATTGCATTAGCTACTTTTAAGAATCCTGCAATGTTTGCTCCTTTTACATAGTCAACGTGCCCGTCTGCTTCGGTTCCGTGTTTTACACAAGCTTCGTGAATATTACGCATAATTGAGTGTAATTTCTCATCAACCTCTTCTGTTGACCAACTTAATTTCATGGAGTTTTGCGACATCTCTAACCCTGATGTTGCAACTCCTCCTGCATTT
>PKTC01000237.1 GCA_002869305.1 Marinilabiliales bacterium | reverse complement strand
TCTCTTTTCTGCATAATTAGCCATTTAATAAGCAGCTGTAATAGCCATTTCATCGGTTATTTTTCTGGCTCTAACAAGAAGTGCTCCTTTCAGAATGCCAGGGAACCCCAATGAGTTATTTACTTGATTTGGGAAGTCGCCTCTTCCAGTTGCAACAATGTATGCACCAGCTTCTTTTGCTGCATATGGATATATTTCAGGAACTGGATTTGCACAAACAAATACGATAGGTTTACTGCCCATGTTTTTGATCCACTCTGGCTTCACTACATCTGGTCCCGGTTTACTTAAAGCTATTAGAACATCAGCATCTTTACACGCTTCCAACACATCATTCACATTATTAGGATTTGTACTTTGGCAAAGCTCCCATTTTCTGTAAAATCTAGCATCAGCTTTTATATCCTCACGATTTTTATGTAGGCCACCTTTAGAATCAAACATGATCATTTTCTTTGGATCGGCACCTGCTTGTAATATTAATCTTGCAATGGTTGCATTTGAAGCTCCTGCTCCGTACATGACAATTTTGATGTCATTCATATCTTTTTTTACAATACGCAATGCATTAATTAATCCGGCAAGTGTTACAGAACCTGTTCCTTGGGCATCGTCGTGCCAAACTGGTATATCACATTCTTCTCTTAAAGTATCAAGTACTTTATAACAGTTTGGTTGAGAAATATCTTCTAAGTTAACTGCACCAAAACTTGGCTGAAGCATTTTAACAAACTGAATGATTTTATCGGGATCATGTTCGCCTTTTTCATTGTAGCTATCAACACATAAAGCTACAGCATCAACACCCGCTAAATATTTCATTAAATAAGCTTTTCCTTCCATAACCCCTAATCCTCCTGGAGGAGTACAATCACCATCTCCCAACACCCTGGTTGAATCAGATACGACTGCCACCATGTTGCCACGGTTTGAAAGATCAAAAGATGCATCATTATTATCACGTATAGTTGTTGATACTTTGGAAACACCAGGAGTATAATATACATTAAACCAGTTAAAACCATAAATTCCGGCTTTAGGTAAGGTTTGCATTTTTCCGCCATAGAACTTATGACTTAAGAACGCTAATTCCTTTAAAAAAATTGTTTTTGCTTTTGCAACTTGTTCTTGTGTGAAATCTTCGGGAAATAAAGCATCAAGATTTTTAAGGGAAAGATCAATTTTTGACATAGAAACCTCCATATTAATTAAGTTTTTGTAGTTTAGTTTACTCGTATTTAAGGTATCAAACAAAAGTACTAAATATTTTAGCTTAATAACAGGGCTAAAAGCCTCATTATTGGCTAATTATTATGTTGTGCAACATTCATCAAAAAAGGGTGATATTGAAACCACTCTTTTGAATTACTTTTTTATTGTTGATCTGATTCTTTGTCAGAAATTTCATAGTGCTTAAGAGGATCTGCACTAATTTCTTGGTATTCTGTCCTGCTTCTGTAAATATCGCATGCAAGATAAATAGCATTTCTGAATGAAATCTCAGAAGCTTTTCCTAAACCTGTAATTTCATATGCTGTTCCATGCCCGGGAGATGTTCTAATGAAATCTAATCCTGCTGTATAGTTTACACCAGAATTGAATGCTAGTGCCTTGAACGGAGTTAATCCCTGATCATGATACATAGCTAATATAGCATCTACTTTTTTAAAATTATCGCTACCGAAAAAACCATCTGCTGCATATGGACCAAGGGCTAAAATGTCTTCTTCCTTAGCTTTATTTATTGCAGGAATTATGATATCAACTTCTTCTGTTCCTAAAAGTCCATTATCTCCTGCATGTGGATTAAGACCCAGAACTGCAATTTTTGGTTTTCTGATACGAAAGTCTTGGATAAGGCTTTTGTTCATTATTCTTAGCTTTTCCAATATCAACTCTTCAGTAATTTCTTCAGGCACCTTATTTAGTGGTAAATGTGTGGTTGCAACTCCAACTTTTAAGTTTTCGCTAACCATTAGCATTAAAGATTTTTTTGATTTTGATTCCTGAGTTAAATATTCTGTATGTCCTGGGAAATTAAACTTTTCGGATTGGACATTATCTTTATTGATCGGGGCTGTAACTAAAACATCAATTTTTCCTTCTTTCAAATCTTTAACGGCATGCTCCAATGAGATTAGAGAGGATTCACCCGCTATATCTGTTGATTTACCTAATTCAACCCTAACATTATCATCCAGACAGTTTAT
>PKTC01000092.1 GCA_002869305.1 Marinilabiliales bacterium | reverse complement strand
TGTGAAAACATACAGTGAACTGGCTAAAAGTAAACTTATCTTTGAAGAAGTAATCAAGCAGAACAATTTAAAAAGCTGATTTCATTTTTCAATATAGGAAAGCAAAAAGAAATGTTGAAGACTATAGATATTGACTCAAATAAAATTGATATTAAGTCAAAGCATAATGGTAACAACATTAAAGAACAAAAAGGACTAGATATGCAGTTGAGCAGGTACAATACTATTGATAAAGAATATACTACATTTTAGATTTAAGTACCATTAGTAACAAAAGAAAAGGGATAATAAATAAAATTTATCCCTCTTTATTTATATAATTTAAAGCTTAAAACTTAACCTTATTCAGTCCTAATGCACTAAGCATCCAATTAGGTAAAGATTTCTTGGGATCTCTTTTTTTCATATTTAAATACCATCCAAACTTCTTCATGATTGGAACCTTATGTGTTTCAACAAATTCGATTAATGTTCCGTCGGGATCTTCAATATATGAAAAATGTCCTGCTGCTTCGCCCATATCAAAGCTGTTATCATCGTTATGTTTTACTGAACTATCCACAGTAAAAGGGAATCCTTTAGATTCACAATCTTGCTTAAGCACTTCCATCCCACTTATGTCGTAACACAAATGAATAAATCCTAAATCTCCCCAAAATCGATCTTTAAAAATTTTATTTGGTTCTCTGTCAAAAACCTGTATTAATTCAATGGTACTTTCTCCAAGTAATTTACTGAATGCACCTTTTCGAGGTTTACTGGACTTTAATAATACTCTTCTAAACTTTTTATCTCCACCCGGAAGTACTTTAAAATCATTAAATATATCTTCTCTGTCATAAACCATCTGATCATATCCAAGAATATCACTATAAACTTTTCTTGCATTATCGATATTAGTTACACCAATTATAGCACCTGCAATAGCTCCAGTTAATTTGCCTGTTTCTTTAAACCAATTGCTTTCTTCCACAATTTGAAAAATATTACCATAGGGATCTTTTACAAAGAAATGCTTGTCGACCAGTGATCCTAAAACATCCAAACCTCTACTCTTAAAATCGTTATACGCTTTTTCTACATTAGGACTTTTTATTTTAGCGATATTGATCCCTAGATCACCTAGTAAAACATCAAAATTTGGACCTTGCGGGGTTCTGCTCGTATATTGCCAAATTTCAAATCCACCACCTCCGGAAATATTCATTGCCAAAGCAGCATGTCTCTTGTGCGGTTTTCCTCCAGTGTATGGAAGCATAAGTTCAGCAACGGTATCATCTTCAAAAATGCGAATATCCATTCCAAAATTTTCTTTGTACCATTTCCAATCTTCATATACATTTGGAACACCGATGCCAATCTGTTGTATTCCACTAATTAATTTATTCATTCTTCAAAATTTAAGTCGGATTTATTTTGCGGGCTAATTTATAAAATAATCTAGGAAAAAACTTATGAATGTATACCATAAGTAATTCTGTAGAACCAATTAATACTTCCTTTTTATCCTTTCTTATAGCATTAACATACTGTCTGGCGCATTTTTCGGCCGAAATACCTGAATTTTGTCCATCATCCATTTTTCCATGTGCTCTACCGTCTTTTGTTAATGCATTTAATGAAATATTTGTTTTAATTCTGCCCGGAAAAGCAATTAATACTTTAATGTTGTAATTATAGACTTCGGCTCTTAATGTCTCAAAGAACCCATGTAATGCATGTTTTGCTGCCGAATATGCCGATCTTAAAGGAAACCCAAACTTACCAGAAATACTGCTTGTTGCAGCAATATATCCTCCACCATTTTTGATCATATATGGAAGAACGGTTTTGGTTAAAGCAATTGTTCCAAAGTAATCAATTTCCATTATTTTTCTATCAACAGACAGTGGTGTTTCTTGCACCAAAGATCGCTGACTTATCCCTGCATTATTTACTAAAACATCAATTCTGTCAAATTTATTTACTAACTGATCTGTAATGATCTGCATTTTTTCAATATCCAACATATCAAGAAATTGAATGTAACACTCCACTCCCATTTCTTTACAGTTCAATTTTACTTTTTCTAATTCTTCTTGCTGATTTGATGATATAATGAGTTTGGCTTTTTGCCTGGCAAACTCATAAGTTAAGGCCTCTCCTATACCAGAAGAGGCCCCGGTTATCCATACGACCTTATTGTTAAAATTCATTTATGTATCAATTATTTTT
>PKTC01000010.1 GCA_002869305.1 Marinilabiliales bacterium | reverse complement strand
TTTTGATTTAAGAAGACCAACAGTTTCAAAACTTTTTGGATTAAACCGCAATGAAGGATTAAGTAATTATTTAAGCGGCGGTAGCGACTTACAAGAAGTAATACAAGAGACAAATATTACAAACTTATCAATTATTACTACTGGTCCAATACCACCTAATCCATCGGAGTTAATAGCCTCCAATAATACGAAAAATATGTTTGATCAACTCAGAAAAGAGTTCGATTATATTATTTTAGATACACCACCGATAGGTATCGTGTCAGATGCATTATTGCTTGAAAAGTATGTGGATAAAAGTATTTTTATTATTCGCCATAATTATTCGAAGAAAAGGATGATTTCTCATTTATTTTCAAACTTGGAAAAAAAGAATATGAGAAATATTAATTTAGTAATAAATGATATCAATCTTAAAAGAACCGGTTATCAATACAGCCATGGTTATGGATATGGTTATGGCTATGAATATCGATAAAACAATTATTTCCAATAAAACATTTTGGAATTGTTTCGTTCTCACGATAGAAGTTATTAACATTTAGTTAATTGACTTGCTTCAACTGTTACGTTTGCCCCAAAAATAAAGACTTTTCGTAATTTTCTAAATGTTAAGAAATGTTAATATATTAAATAGGCATATTTAATGAAAACTTAATATTTTCAATATATTTGATGTTCCAATAAAGTCTACTTTTGTATTCTTGAAAATTTTAAATTAAAATTAATATAAACCCAAACCTTAAAACAATTCTATGATGAAAATTTTAAAAGTTAAATTTTTATTATTGGCAATGATGCTTGTTTCATTTGCATCATTTAGTCAATCAACTGTGAAAGGTACTCTTATTGATGCGCAAACCAATGAGGTACTTATTGGAGCGTCAGTTGTTGTTGATGGTACAACCATCGGAACAGCAACCGCTTTGGATGGTAGTTTTAAAATAACTGTACCATCTGGAAATCAAAAATTAATCCTTTCTTACGTAGGTTATATCGAAGTAGTTCAGGATATAACTGTTACTGGAGAAGATATGGATTTAGGTAAAATTGCACTGGAGTCAGACGCAGTAAACCTTAACGAAGTTAAAGTAGTGGCTTCTGTAGCTATTCAAAGGGAAACTCCGGTTGCTGTTTCAACAATTACTCCATTACAAATTTCTGAGAAATTAGGAACTCAGGAGTATCCAGAGATTTTAAAGTCAACACCTGGTGTTTATGCAACTAAGCAGGGTGGTGCATTTGGAGACTCTCGAATTAACATTCGTGGTTTCGACCAAAGAAATACTGCTACCATGATTAATGGTGTACCAGTGAACGATATGGAAAACGGATGGGTATACTGGTCAAAATGGGCTGGTTTAGCTGATGTTACTCGTTCAATGCAGGTACAAAGAGGTCTTGGAGCTTCAAAAGTAGCTGTGCCTTCATTAGGTGGAACTGTGAACGTTCTTACAAAAACTACTGATGCTAAAAGAGGTGGTAGTGCGTTTACAACAGTTGGAAGCGATGGATATAATAAATACGGATTTACATTATCAACAGGTTTATCCGAAAATAATTGGGCTACAACCATATCTTTAGCAAAATCTGAAGGTGATGGTTTTGTTGACGGAACTCAATTTGAGTCGTATTCTTACTTTGCTAATATTTCTAAAAGGTTAAATGATAAGCATACCGTTGCATTTTCTTTATTTGGAGCACCACAATGGCACGGACAAAGAACTTCGGAGCAATCCATTGAAACTTTCAAGGAAGAAGGAATTAGATATAATTCAGATTGGGGATACAAGAATGGAGAAGTATATTATTTAAGAAAGAATTTCTACCATAAACCTCAGGCTATTTTAAATCATTTTTACACAATCAATGAGAGTACTAGCATGATAACTGCAATTTATGCTTCTGTTGGTACAGGTGGTGGAACAGGTCCTATTGGTGAAGAAGATGACAAATTTTACACCTATAAAAGAGAAGGACAAGTTGATTTTGACCGTATTGTTGATGAAAACATTGCGGATGGTGGAGTTTTCGGTTCAAGTGCTTTAATGAGATCTTCTGTTAATAATCATAATTGGTATGGTATTATTTCAACTTACAATAAAGATCTAGGTAACTTAGATTATATGGTAGGAATTGATGGTCGTTACTATAAAGGTGAGCATTACAGAGAGGTGCTTGATTTATTAGGTGGAGAATTCTACATGGATGATTCTGACTATAACAATACTACAAAAATAACCAAAGAAGGTGATAAAATTGCATATTACAACGATGGTCTTGTTGCATGGGCAGGAGTATTTGGTCAGGTTGAGTATAAATTAGATAAATTATCATCGTTTGTTTCGTTATCAGTTTCTGATAAGTCGTACAAAAGAGTTGATTATTTTAACTATTTTACTGATGACTTAATCAATCAGATCGATGGAAGTGCAGCATTAGAACAGCAATATGTTGACGATCTTGGTCAAACCAAATTTGACGAAGCCATGAAGGGTCAGGAATCCGACTGGCAAAGTTTCTTTGGTTATATGATTAAAGGTGGTGCAAACTATAACTTAACTGATAACCATAATGTATTCTTTAATACTGGTTATTTTGAGCGTCAGCCAGATTTTGATGCAGTATTCTTGAACTATATCAATTTGGTTAACGATAAAGCAGAAAACGAAAAAGTATTTAGTTTCGAATTAGGTTACGGTTTCAGATCTAGTATTATATCTGCTAACATAAACGGTTATTACACAAAATGGGGTGATAAAACGTTTACACGTTCATTCCCGTCTCAAGTTCCTGGAGAATATTATATTGCTAATATCTTAGGTGTTGATGCTGTTCACATGGGTGTTGAAATGGACTTTATTGCAAAACCAATAAGTGCATTAGAAGTAACCGGTTTCTTATCATTAGGAGATTGGAGATGGCAAAATGATGTATTAGATGTTGGAGTTTTTGACGAAAACCAGGTTGAAATAGCAACTGTTGATTTATATGTTAAAGACATTCGAGTTGGTGATGCAGCTCAAACGACAGCAGCTCTTGGAGTTAACTATGAGTTTTTAAAAGGATTAAGACTTGGAGCTGATTATAATTACTATACTAATTTATTCGCAGATTTTGATCCATTAGACAGAGGTGCTGCTCCTGCTGCTGGTGAAAGCAACGCTGATTCATGGGAACTACCTTCTTATAGTTTAGTAGATGTAAACCTAAGTTATAATTTTGAGGTTTCTGATTTAAAAGCAACCTTGTTTATGAATGTAAACAACCTATTAGATAGTGAATATATTTCAGATGCAACTGACGGTGGAGACCATCAATGGCAATCTGCAAGAGTTTATTATGGTTGGGGACGTTCTTGGTCAGTAGGTTTAAAACTTAGATTTTAATTAAGTAAAAAAGGTTAAATTATTAAAAAGATATTATCAATATTTATATTATTATCCTTGGTCGTTTTTAACGCTTGCGATCCAATGGAAGATATCTACGACGAAATTGATGAAAACGTAGATCCGGTAAATGCGGAAGTTTCTTTTACTTTCACTACTGATGATTATGCTGCAGCTTCAGGTTATGCCATAAAAGATGCTGTAACCTCGGATGATACAACAAATGCTGAAAACATTGAAGATATGGAAGCATTTAACATGTATTTTGCAGCTGAAGATTATGTTCCTTATGTTATTGAAGAGGCTTATGGTCTTTTAAAAGATGGATCCGTAGCAACTGTTACATATAATAATTATATCGGTGGTTTAGACTACTTAGATAATTTTGGAAGTGCAACAGCATACGAATTAGTAGATGCTGATTATGAAGCAATGGGACCTGGTCCTGGTGGTTATCATAATTTTTCAAGTTATGATGAACCAGAAGATTATCTGCCAGATTGGTTGTTAACAAAATATCCAGATGCCGAAGCTGACGACATGGTTGCTATTACTTATGATTATTATAGTGGAACTGTATCTAGTTTTACAGATTATTATAGTTTTGATGGAACCGAATGGTCTCCAATTGAGGGTGTTTATGTATTAAGCGATGACGATTATGATAGCATGGGTGATCCAGGAGCTTACAATAACTTTTCAAGTTCTGCTCCTCCTTCAGATTATTTACCAGCCTTCTTAAAGATTAAGTTTCCTTATGCTCAATCTGGTGACGTAAAAGTTATTGTTTATAAGTATTATTCCGGAAGTACAAATACATATGCTAAGGAATATCATTATGATGGAACAGATTGGACAGAATACGATGCTATCGAGGAAGTTACGAATCAATTTATTCACAATGGCGAAGGTTGGGTTTTTGATCCAACTGAAACATATACCATGGGAAGTTCCGATTTTCAATTAATAGTTGATTATGTAGAAGCTACCTTTGGTGAGAGCTATATCGACAGTTATGGAACACAGGAATTCTATTATGGAGCAGGTTCTTATTACAATAACTTTGATACCCGCAGTGGAAAATGGAATGATCAAGAATTTGATAGCTGGGAAGAAGCAGTTGAAGAAGCGTTAGCTACAGTGTTGCTTCCTGAAATATTTCCAAATGCAACAATCTTAGTTAATGGAGTTGATATGTTCTATGTTGTTGTTTACGACACGTATAGTGGAGCAGATGCAACATACTCAATGAGATTTAAGGTAACAACCGAATCTCCTTTAGCATTTGAATTAGTTGACGGACCTAACTTGCAATAAAACGGTCAAGAAGATAAACTTTAAAGAGGGCTTTTTTAGCCCTCTTTTTTTATTAGATCTAAAAATCAAGTTTGGCGCTATCATTATTTGATCGGTTTATCCAAATAGGTCATTCTAGCTGAAGAGGGAATCAAATTTTTATAATCCAATTAAAGGTAACTATATTTTACGCTGTCTATATGAAAGGTGTAAAATGGATTATACTTAGGTTATAAATAGTGAAAGTTTGCATAGTTCTATATATAGATGTCCCATTATTATATAAATCATTCTCTAAGGAATCAAAAAAAGAGGCTTACTAAAGCCTCTTTTTTTTATATTTTCTATTTGCTTATTTTAGTAAAAGCTTTTGTGTGCTATAACTAGTGCCATAAATTACTTTAAGAATATACATTCCCCTTTTCATCTTATTTATAGAAATTTCATTTGTTTTATTTCCCATTAGCTTTTCGGAATAAACAACTTTACCTTCTAAATTGCATATTTGCACATCTAATTCACCAGAATAATTTTGAATACTTATGTTAATTTTTTCACTGGCGGGATTAGGGTAAACTAAAAGATTATTTTCTGTTACGTCTGATATTCCGTCTGCACTTTCAACAATATATCCAGACGAGTAGCTAGCATCTTTTCCATTGCTATCCGTTGCTGTAATCATAAATATAATGCTATCTCCCGATTCTTGCTTCGGTATAGTTGCTTCATAAATATTGCCAGAAGCTACCATCGTAAGATCTGAATATGATCCATTAATCTTTTTCCATTTGAGTATAGCTGTTGCAATCGCTCCGTTTTCATCCGAAATATCTGCAGAAACCACAACATTATCATCTTTCGTTGGATTCTCAGGTGCAAATGACACATTTGTAATAACAGGAGGATTATTCACCATGTAATTATTTTCTGCAGATTGAACTAATCCACCATTGTTATCAATTGCTTTAATAATGAAATATATTTGGGTGTCTTCGTCTCTCGATGGAATAAATCCTGAGAATTCATCTCCAGTATTTGTCATATCCATCGTAAATTCGTAATTGCCAGAAGTGGTCCCCCAAATCATTTGTGCAATTGAAATAGTACCATCAGAATCTGTTATAGTTGCAATGACCGATACATTATCGGATGATCCTGGCTGTTCAGGATTTATGGTAATATTCGATATTTGAGGAATATTATTCCCATTGCTATTAATTGACACGATATTTTCTCCCGATTTTTTAATTTCCATGTCGTCATCTGTAGCTTCAATAATATAATATATAAATGTTCCTCCTGTTTGCGATGGAATTATTCCTGAATATTCATCGTTTGTATTACTCATTGGAACGGTGTTTGGATATGAACCACTTGAAGTTCCCCATTTAATATTAGCTGATGAAATGGTTCCATCTGCATCTGTTATATTTGCTTGAATTGTAATGTCCTGGCTTTCAGTTGGGTTCTCTGGAGTATGAGATATTTGATTTATTATCGGTAAAAGATTTGATTTTTCTGACATGTAAATGTCGTCAATTTCCCAAATAGCGCATTGTCCAGATGCTGTTCCTGAAGAGGTATATCTAAAAGCGATATAAAAATTAGTTCCAGAAATGGATGATAAGTCAATTTCGCCAGAGTTAGTCCATTCTTGGGAATCTTCAGCTGACCATGTTGCAGATAAATCAGACCACGTTGCAACCGTTGGATCTCCACTACCTGAATAATCAATTGAATACTTTAGCTCTATTGTAGGATACGAAGTATCTGTATATTTGGTCCAGCTTTTAAATGTTAAGTACTCGTCAGAGTATAATTCCATATTAATAGATGGAGATATAAACCAATCATCACTGGCGCCTGTGGCTCCGTATGCATTAATTTCTAGATACCCATAATCACTGCATTCCCAGTTTTCAGATCCGGAAACACTATAATTGGTCCATCCTGATAATGGACATGAGGTAAATTTTTCATCCAGAATAATATCGGGAGGATTATTGTCAACCGTATAATTATATTCTTCTGAAACTGTGATGCCACTTGAATCGTCGGTTGCATATATTTCATAATAAACAATAGTTCCATCCGTTTGACTAGAGATGGAAGTGCTTGTTGTATATACATTGCCTGAAGTATTATTCATCGGAATAGTGTCAAGTAAAGCTCCTGAAATAAGTCCCCAATGGATTTCTGCACTTTCAATTTCTCCATCATCCGTTATAGTGGCTGAAACATCAACAACCTCTGAATCATTTGGAATACTTGGTATAGTAATGGCATCAGAAATTGTTGGCGATGGATTTGAGTTTCCGCCACCCCAAATTAAAGAAACAAATTCAGGGTGATCGATAAAAGGATTCCTATTTTCCTGGTATGAATAAATTACATTATTACGATTTCTTTCAAAATCATCAACAGGATCCTCATAATGCCATTTTAACAGGGTGCTAAAAACTCCAAACTCAGGATCTGGATATGATGTGATTTCATCAACCAATTCAAGATCTGGTTCTCCGGTAGCATCACCTTCATATCTTACTACCATATATAACATTATTCGAGCAACATCTCCTTTTACATCATCTCTTGGTTCCCAGGTTGTTGATGTAAAGAAACATTCTGTAGCTACGTCATGCTGCTCTCCTCCTTCATCAAAATCCTTATCACTTCTATCAGTGTTTACAGATGGATAGCTTGGTTTCAGGTTATGTAAATCACTGTAAGGAATATCAGTCCCTTCATCGGGGAATCCATGAGATTTTGACCAAATATGTTCTCTATTCCAGGTGGCGCCTGCATCCCAATTGCTTGAAACGCTAGTTCCAGTGTAAATCAGAATAAGGTTGCTATTGTTATTAGGATCTTTATCAGAGTCATCTAGAATATAGCGCGCATCACCATATGTTTTAACAATATGATCGTCGATAATATTATGTAGAGCTGCTCGTAACGCCTCTTCGGTCAATCCATCAGTAGTGCTGTAATATCCGGTTGGAATGTCTGCATTGGTATAGAAAAACCAGAACATTCCAGCAATCAGGAATAATATTTTTTTCATGGTTAGGTTATAAAGTTAATAAATGTATGTCCTAAGTGTATTAAGAGTGTGCATGATACGAATTATTTTTTTAAAAAAGATCTTATTTTAATGGTAATTTCTTCTTTTTATTCTCAGCAGTTTAGAAAAAAACAATAGAATATGTGTAAAATAAGACCATATATTTTGCAGCTAATTTAGAAAGGAATTAATAAAATATAAATTGTAAATTAGTTTAAAATATAGCCTGTTCTATTTTTATGAATATAACTATGCAGAAAAAAATTACAGTATTTGGCTGGTTATTGTTAGTTCTGGTCTGCTCTTTCAGTTGCAGACAAACAGAATTAAGCAATGACCCAAATCACAAACCTTATGTTGTTGTATTATCAATGGATGGTTTCCGATGGGACTATCCGGAGAAAGTTAAAACTCCAAACTTAGATCATATTGAGCAAATTGGAGTTCGTGCTAAAGCAAGTATTCCTTGCTTTCCTTCAAAAACTTTTCCAAATCATTATTCAATTGCTACAGGCTTATATCCTGAAAATCACGGTTTGGTATTTAATCGATTCTATGCACCAGATTTGGATAAATTTTATTCTATTAGTAATCGAGAATCTGTGAGTGATTCATCCTTCTATTTCGGAGAACCAATTTGGGTTACAGCAGAGAAACAAGGTATTAAAAGCGCATCTTACTTTTGGGTGGGTTCGGAAGCCCTTCATGATAATGTATTACCTACATATAATTACGCATATAATGGATCAGTGCCTTTTGAGCAGAGATTAAACGGAGTGATTGAATGGTTGCAACTGCCTGAGGATGATCGCCCACATTTAATAATGTGGTATATTCAGGAGCCAGATGGAGTAGGACACTATGCTGGACCTAATCACCCTGAAACATATCAAATGATAGAATATCTTGATAGTTTGGTTGGCGTTTTTCAGCATAAGATAGCTGAATTAGATATTTCAAATCAAATTAATGTGATTTTTACTTCAGATCATGGAATGAGTGAAATAGCAAAGGATCGAACCATTTATCTTGAAAATTATATTAAAAAGGAATGGATTGAGTATATCGATGGTGCAAATCCAGTTTATTCAATTGAAGCAAAAGATGAATATTACGATACACTATACTCTTCTTTATCAAATATAAAAAATGTCCACGTCTGGAAAAAAGAAAATGTACCAGAACGACTTCACTTTTCAGAAAGTCAGCGAATAAAAGACTTTCTTGTTGTTGCAGATAGTAGTTGGAGTGTACTGGTTTCTTCTAGAAAGAAGGCATACTCAGGAGGAGCGCATGGATATGATAATATAAATAAGGATATGCATGCAATTTTTTATGCATATGGACCAGCTTTCAGAAAAGCATATAGTCATAAGGCAATAAATAATATTGATTTATATCCATTAATCTGTGAAATATTAGATTTGGAACCAGCAAAAGTTGATGGAAAGCTAGAGCATACACTTCCATTATTAATTAAAAAAAATAAAAATTAAAAACAGCCTACTAATTATTTTTATTCCATATAAGTATAAGTCATACAATAACTTAACAGATCTCTTATTTATGGTTAATATCCATGTTAATAATTTTTTTAATCATTGCCTTCCCTTCAAAAATAGGAGTTTTTAGGGTTATTAACAATCGGTGTGTAAATAAAAATAGAACAAAATTTTCAATTGTAATTTTTTTTAGTTATGGCGCTACAAACCTTTAATAGCAAGGTTTACAGCCCATTAAAGAAGGAAGTTAATAACTCTTGAGAAATGTTGAAAAATACGAATTAAAACTTGTTGTGCGAACTTATAAGTATGTTTAAATTAGCATTACCTTTTCGAAAAATGTTAAACAACATAATCGATTAATCATAAACTCATTATAAATCTGCTTAAAAATGGATGTAAAAGGAATGGCTACAGATGGCAAAATAAGCGAGGTTTCGCAAGAAAAAGTTAAAAAGAGAACGTATACTTTCGACGAGGCTTTTAAAAGCTCCAAGGAGTATTTTAAGGGAGATGAACTTGCAGCGCGAGTTTGGGCAAACAAATATGCACTAAAGGATTCGTATGGGAATTTATTCGAAAGGAATCCGGACGATATGCATAAAAGGCTTGCAAAGGAAATTGCAAGGATTGAAAAACGTTACCCAAATGCGATGAGTGAAGAGCAGGTTTATGATTTACTTAAAGAGTTTAAATATATCATACCGCAAGGCGGTCCAATGTCGGGTATTGGAAATAAATATCAAATAGCATCTTTATCTAATTGTTTTGTAATTGGACATAAAAATCCTGCAGATTCTTATGGTGGAATTATGAAAATAGATCAGGAACAAGTGCAGCTTATGAAACGAAGAGGAGGAGTAGGTCACGACTTATCTCATATTCGACCACAAGGGAGTCCGGTTTTAAATAGCGCATTAACATCAACAGGTGTTGTTCCTTTTATGGAAAGATACTCAAATTCAACACGAGAAGTTGCTCAAGATGGTCGTCGTGGGGCCTTAATGTTGAGTATATCAAGTAAGCATCCAGATGCAGAAAAATTTATCGATGCTAAATTAGAAACAGGAAAAGTAACTGGAGCAAATGTATCTGTTCGAATAGATAATGATTTCATGAAAGCTGTAGTTGATAAAAAACCATATCAGCAGCAATACCCTGTTGAGGCCAAAGAACCTGCATTTAAACAAAATGTTGATGCTGGAAAAATATGGAAGAAAATAGTACATAATGCATGGAAATCAGCGGAGCCTGGTATATTATTCTGGGATACAGTAATAAACGAATCTGTTCCTGATTGTTATGCCGATCAAGGTTATAAAACCGTTTCAACAAATCCATGTGGCGAAATTCCATTATGCCCATATGATAGTTGCCGTTTGTTGGCAATTAACTTGTACAGTTATGTTGAAAATCCTTTTACAGAAAAAGCAAAGTTTAATTTCGACTTATTTAAAGAGCATGTTGGATATGCTCAAAGAATAATGGATGATATAATTGATCTTGAACTTGAAAAAATAGACGCAATTCTTCACAAAATTGAAAATGATCCGGAAGATTATGAGGTGAAGATGGTTGAAGATAAGCTGTGGAGAAATATACGAAAAAAAGCTGCAGAAGGTAGAAGAACAGGTGTTGGTATTACTGCAGAAGGAGACATGTTGGCTGCTTTGGGATTGCAATATGGAAGCGAAATTGCGGTAGATTTTTCAGAAGAAGTGCATAAGACAGTTGCATTAGCTGCATATAGATCATCTGTCACCATGGCAAAGGAAAGAGGAGCATTTGAAATTTTTGATGCTAAAAAGGAAAAGGAAAATCCCTTTATTCTTCGCTTAAAAGAGCAAGACGAGCAATTATATTCAGATATGGTTCAGTTTGGCAGAAGAAATATAGCATTACTTACAATTGCACCAACTGGCACAACTAGCTTAATGACACAGACAACATCAGGAATCGAACCTGTATTTATGCCTGTTTATAAACGAAGAAGGAAGGTAAATCCTAATGATCCAGACACAACGGTTTCTTTTATTGATGAAGTTGGAGATTCATGGGAGGAATATAATGTATTTCATCACAAATTCATGGATTGGTTAAAAATAGAAGGTTACGAAGCCGAAGAAGTAAAATCCATGGCCGATGATGAAATAAACAAGGTGATCGAAGCATCGCCATATTACAAAGCTACATCAAATGATGTGGACTGGGTAAGCAAGGTTAAGATGCAGGGTAGAATTCAAAAGTGGGTAGATCATTCAATTAGTGTGACAATTAATTTACCTGAAAATGCTACTGAAGAATTAGTAGGACAACTATATGTCACTGCATGGGAAAGCGGTTGTAAAGGTGTTACAGTGTATAGAGAAGGTTCACGATCAGGAGTTCTTGTTTCAAATAAAAAGGAAAATAAAGCAGAAGAACCAAATAGTAACAAAAGACCAAAGCTCTTAAACGCAGAAATTATTCGTTTTAACAACAACGATGAAAAATGGATTGCTTTTGTTGGTATTAAAGATGAAAGACCATACGAAATTTTTACAGGTATTGCTGATGAGGAAATGTTTCCTATTCCAAAATCGATTAAACGAGGAAAGATACTAAAAGTAAAAGATAGAGAAGGTAAAAGCAGATACGATTTCCAATATATAGATAAATATGGTTATGAAAATACCTTAGGTGGATTATCCCATATGTTCGAAAAGGAGTTTTGGAACTATGCTAAGTTAATCTCCGGGGTGTTACGTCATGGAATGCCAATTCCCGATGTAGTTCACTTAGTACAATCATTACGATTAGATAGTGAAACAATTAATACCTGGAAAAACGGAGTGGAACGGGCACTTAAGAAGTATATTCCAGATGGAACTAAACCAAAGACTGGAACGAAATGTAGTGAATGTGGATCGGAAAGTGTGGTTTACCAGGAAGGATGTTTGATTTGTCAAGATTGTGGAAACTCAAAATGCGGATAGAGAGTAATATAGAAGGAAAGAAAAAATCGGCTTAAGGCCGATTTTTTGGTTTTAGTTTGGTAGGTACAATTTTTGTTGAGATATTTATATTTAAATTAAACTAAAATCCATTATGAAAAAACTATTAGCTACTTTGATTCTTTTTTGCTTTATTGCCAATACCTATGCTCAATTCACACAACATCAGCAAGGTAAAAGCTCTCTTATGTATAAAAGAGCAGTGCTTGACGTTAGATTTAATAAAGCAGGAGAAACCGTAACATATTTGATGAGTGAAATAGAAGGTTCACCGTATCTATTACAAAACTTTGTTGAAAGTCAGGTTCTGTTAAATAATGGAGATACCCTTAAATCTGTATTGTTAAATTATAACATCTTTACAGACGCAATCGAGTTTATGAAAGAGGGTGTACCATATATACTCACCAACAGCTTTATATTAGAAAAAATAAAGATGGATGATAAAGAGTTTTTTTATACTAAGTACCTGGATTTAAATGATCAATTTAAACACGGTTATGCTGAAGGATTAGTTAACGGGGACTGTAAGTTATTTAAGAAATATCAAGTTATGTTTAATGAACCAGTACCTGCAGAAACTCAATTTGAAAATCCAAGGCCGGCAAAGTTTAGTGAAATGGATCCTTATTATTTTTTATACTTTCAAAACAAGGATAAAACGTCAAGAATAAGTACTTTTAATAAGAAAAAGTTTAGTGAACTTTTTGGAGAAAAAGAATCTGAAATATTAACTTATATAAAAGAAAAAAAACTCAAATTAACCGAAGAGGCTGATATAAAAAATGTAATAGAATATTATAACACACTTTAGTTTAACACCCGGTTAAATACCGGGTTTTTTATTATTTAATGTTGGTAGTATAAAATTTATGCTTGGATTTCATAAAGAAGCTTTTATAACTTATTTTTGCTAAATAAATAATGTACAATTAAAACTTAATATACCATGGCAAATAAAATGAAAGCCCTTGTTAAGTCAAAGCCTGAAAAGGGATTATGGATGGAAGAAGTTGATATTCCTGAGGTTGGGGTAAACGATATTCTTATTAAAGTTAAAAAATCAGCAATTTGTGGAACTGATTTACACATATATCGATGGGATGAATGGTCACAAAATACTATTAAGATTGGGCAAACAATAGGACGTGAATATGTTGGGACTGTTGCTAAAATGGGAGAAGGACTAACAGGATTTCAAATTGGAGATCGAGTTACTGGGGAAGGACATATTGCGGGCGGACATTGTAGGAACTGTAGAAGAGGAAGAAAGCATGTCTGCGAAAATACAGTTGGA
>PKTC01000011.1 GCA_002869305.1 Marinilabiliales bacterium | reverse complement strand
GCATTAGATTGGGAAGAACAAGGTAGAACAACTTCGTCAACGGTAACGGATCTTTATGTTGAAGATGGTTCTTTTGTTCGATTGGATTATCTTTCGTTGGGCTATACCTTTAGTACAGATAATATTGAATGGTTAAGAAATTTAAAGGTATATGTTGCTTCCAATAATTTATTTACTATCACTGGTTATTCAGGAATTGATCCTGAAACAAAAATTGATGGGTTAGCTTATGGTATTGATCAGTATAACGTTTATCCTAAAACACGGACCTTTACTTTTGGTATTAATGCAACTTTTTAAAATATAAGATCATGAAAAAATTATTATACATAATAACAATTTTCTCTCTAGTTGGATTTGGGTGTACAGATCTGGACGAAGAATTATACGAAAAAATACCAGGAGATCAGTATCCTGAGAATGAGAATCAAATAGCAGCTTTACCAGTTGATGCTTATGCTAGATTAAGGCCATTGGTTGATGATGAAGGTTGGTGGTTTTTAGCACAAGAAATTTCGTCAGATGAATTTTGTGCTCCAACGCGTGATGCGGACTGGTACGATGGAGGAAAGTGGGTTAACGTGCACCGTCATGAGTGGACAAATGATGATGAATCTGTAAATAGAATGTGGGACGTTTTTTGGAGTGGAATAACACGTAGTAATCAAATAATAGATCTCATGAAAGAATTGCAACAAACGGATGAAATCAAGGCTAAAATTGATGAAGTTGAAACAATGATGTCATTTTATTATTACTTATTAGTAGATAATTATGGTAATGCACCATATTTGACTAGTGCAAAAGATGTTCCAGATGAACCTTTCAAGATTTCCAGAGCAGCTCTTTATGATAGTTTAGTTACAACTCTAGAAGATAATTTGAATAGCCTAAAAACGATTAATAATAAATACATGGCTACCAGATATATGGCATTTTCATTGTTAGCCAAGTTATATCTTAACGCTGAGGTATATACAGGTACTGCGCATTGGGAAGATGCAGATGCCTATATTGATAGTGTTTTAGCAGGACCTTATAGTTTAGCAACTAATGTAACAGATCCTTTCGTAACAAATAATGAGAATTCCTCAGAGATAATTTTCTCTATACCTTATGATGAAAACTATTTTCAAGGATTTAGATTACATATGAGAACCCTCCATTACCAGCATAATTTAACTTACGATATGCCGGTTGGACCTTGGAACGGCTTATGTGTTACACCGAATCATTTTGATAATTATGAGGCTGATGATATTAGAAAGGATGCCTATTTTATTTATGGACCACAATATAGTTCAACAGGTGGCGTAATAAACGATGGAGTAACTGGTCTCCCATTGGATATTGATCCTCACCTACCTGCATTGTATATGACTGCAGCAGATTATACTCCAACAGATATTAGAACAACAGGAGCAAGAGTTGGTAAATATGAAATAGCTTTAGGTGCCAAAGAAAATTTAAGCAATGATTTTCCATTATTTAGAATAACAGACTTTTATTTAATGAAAGCCGAAACCCAAATTCGTTTATTTGGAGCTGGAAGTGGGGATAACTGGATAAACACAATAAGAACCAGAGCAGGTGTTGATACCTGGTCAGGTGCTGGACTTGATTCTTTATTAGCCGAAAGAGGTCGTGAATTATGGTGTGAAGGTCATCGTAGACAAGATTTAATTCGTTTTGATGAGTTTACAAAGATTTGGTGGGCAAAAGGCGATGATCAAGGAGGTGTTGCAAACGACCCATCTGTAAAAACCTTTCCAATTCCAAAATGGGCAACAGATGTGAACCCTAATCTTTTAATAGATCCACAATAGAAAATTTTAAATTAATTATTAACTAAATTTCATAAACTATGAAGAAAAATGTTTTAAAAAGAATCTTTAACCTTTCTTGGTTAATTGTAGCCGCATTGTTAACATTCACTGCTTGCAGTGACGATGATGATGATAATGGTGATCCTGATGAAATTCTCTTGGAAGGTATGTACATAAGTGGTACAGCTACTGGTGGAGAAACTCTTAAAATTGATGCAGATCAAATTATTGAGCCAGGTAGTGATTTTACTATCAAAGAAACAAGATCTGGTATGAAGTATCAAATACATTACCTTGTTGCTGGTGATGTAATGTTCAAAGAGGTTGTTGGTACAACACAAGTAGAATATGGTGTATCAAATGTAGCTGATTCGACTCAAACGATGGAGACCGGCGAACCATTTGACTATCAACGTGGAGAACTAGTTGCGGATGGCACAACTGCATTTACAGTTGCCCAGGCAGGATTGTACTACATTATTACAGATAAGACCACAATGAATTTCTGGATAATGAAGATTAATAACTTTGAAATTAGTGCAACAGGAGATAAAGCAACATTTGTTTCAGGTGATGCAACTGGTGCTACTTTTGTAGCTGAAGGTGTTGATATTAGGGCAGCATTTAAACTTAGAATGAACACTGGTTGGAAAATAATTGCTAATGATGTAGCTTATGATGGAACATCTGTAGATGTTGAAGATCATGTTAGAATGGTTACAAGTTATGGTGGGTCAATTGCAGTTATGACTCCTGACGGAGATGATATTACAGTTGACAATGGTGGAAAACTATTAGATTTCACATTTACATGGACTCCTGGTAGTAGAGGTATTGCTGGATTTGTTGGAACTACTGTACAAGGTGATGACCTACCTCCACTTGCATTCCCAACAGAAATGTATATTATTGGTGCTTCTATTGGAGGATGGAGCTGGGATACTGATGCAATTCAAATGATACCTGTACATAGTAATCCACATTTATTCTGGAAGAATGTATGGATTGAATCAGGAGTTACTGATGCTGGATTTAAATTCTGCGAAGAAAAAGCATGGGGTAAAGATTTTGGAGTTGATGCCGATGCAGGTGCTACAGACGGAGTATATGCAAAAGGTACACAAAATGTTCCTGATGTTGACGAATCAGGTTCTTATTTAGTTGTTATAAATCTTGAAGAAAATACAGTTGAAGTAAACCCAGCAAAAGTTTATGGTATGGGTCCTGTATTTGGAGATGATGCATGGGCTGGAACTACTGAGTTTACTGTTGATAATGTTGCTGGAACAGTTTATTCACCTGCATTTACTGCAAGTGATAACTTAAGAATGTACTTTAAAGCAGCTACTTTAACTAATGCTGATGGTGACCCAGTTGACTGGTGGCAAGCGGAATTTAACGTATATGATGGTGCTATCGTTTATCGTGGAACAGGTAATGATCAGGATGCTGTAGCTGTTACAGCTGGTCAGGTAGTTACTCTTGATTTTTCAGATGATACTGGAACAATACAATAATAACCTATATGTATTATTGAAGGCATGCCTGGCATGCCTTCTTTTTCTCTTTTTATTATAAAATTTACAGGTTTAGGGTATGAATTTAAGATGGATAGTAATATCAATCACATTAATAGTATGTGCTTTTACGAACGGAAATTCACAAGTAGTAACAACCGATCCGGAATTTCCAACAGCATCTGATGTGGTAATTGTATATTTTGATGCGAGTCAGGGTAATCAGGAATTAAAAGATTTTACCGGAGATATATATGCTCATACAGGAGTCATTACTAATGAGAGTTCAAACCCAAGCGACTGGAAATATGTCATAGCTGACTGGGATGAAAATACTACCAAAGCAAAATTAAGCAAAGTATCTACCAATTTATATCAACTTGCAATCACACCTCATATAAAGGATTTTTATGGTGTTGCTGAAGATGAAGAGATTTTACAAATGGCCTTTGTGTTCAGGAATACTGATGGATCTATAGTTGGTCGTGAAGAAGATGGTAGTGATATTTTTGCCAATGTTTATCAACCCGGATTAAGTGTAAATATTTCTTCGCCATACGATGATCAGATAATTCTACCTGGAGATCAACTACACATTTCTGCATCTTCAAATGAAGCAGATAGCATGTTTTTATTTATTGATGATGTTTTAATTGAAAAGATAGAGGGTATCTCACTTGATTATTCTCACACTGAAAGTACTTCAGGTTCACATTTGATTAAAGTATTAGCAAAAAATAGTGCAGAAGAAGCTCTTGACTCAGTTTTTTATTATGCAAGAGGAAGCGTGAATTTAGAATCATTGCCTGCAGGATGGAAAAATGGAATAAATTATTTAGCTGATGATTCAGTTGGGCTCGCTCTTTTTGCACCAAATAAAGATTATATATTTGTTTTAGGCGACTTTAACGATTGGCGTTTAGACGAAAAGTATATGATGAATAAAGCGCCAGATAGTTATTATCACTGGATAGCTATAGGTGATTTAACTCCTCAAAAAGAATACATTTATCAATATTATATTGATGGGGAGTTAAAAATTGCTGATCCTTACACTGAAAAAACAAGTGATCCGAATGATAAAAATATATCGAACGAAACATACCCTGGATTAATTGAATATCCATCTTCGAAAACGCGCGAGATTGCTTCAGTATTGCAAACAAATCAAGTTGATTATGAATGGAAGAATACAGATTTTATCGCGCCAAATAAAGGTCAGTTAGTTATATACGAATTATTAATAAGGGATTTTATAGCAAAGCACGATTACAAAACTTTAATTGATACACTCGATTATCTGGACTCTTTAGGAATTAATGCAATTGAGTTAATGCCTTTTAACGAGTTTGAAGGGAATGAAAGTTGGGGTTACAACCCAAGTTTTTATTTTGCACCTGATAAATATTATGGACCAAAGAATGATTTAAAAGCCTTTATTGACTCGTGCCATGGTAGAGGTATTGCCGTTATTATGGATATGGTTTTAAATCATTCATACGGTCAATCTCCAATGGTAAGAATGTATTTTGATGGCACGAAACCTACACCGGAGAAACCTTGGTATAATGAACAATCTCCTAATTCAACTTATTCGTGGGGTTTTGATTTTAATCACGAAAGCGTTTATACCCAAGAATTTGTTGATAGTGTTAATAGATTTTGGTTAGGGAAGTACAAAGTAGATGGATTTCGTTTTGATTTTACCAAGGGTTTTACTAATACTCCCGGTGATGGTGGAGCATATGATGCCAGTAGGATTGCTATTTTAAAAAGAATGGCTGATATTATTTGGGAAAAAAATGCTAATGCTTATGTTATTCTGGAACATCTTGCTGATAATTCTGAAGAAAAAGAATTAGCAAATTACGGTATGTTGTTATGGGGTAATATGAACCATGATTACCTTGAAGCAAGCATGGGATACAATTCAGACTTTGATAGAATTTCTTATCAGGAAAGAGGGTGGAATTCACCGCATTTAGTAGGATACATGGAAAGCCATGATGAAGAACGCATGATGTACAAGAACCTTCAATATGGAAACTCAGCAGAGGGTTATGATATAAAATATTTGTACACTGGATTGCATAGAGTTGAATTGGCAGCTAATTTCTTCATACCTGTTCCGGGGCCTAAAATGATTTGGCAGTTCGGTTAGTTAGGCTACGATTATTCGATTTATTATGATTGCAGAGTATGTAATAAACCTATAAGGTGGGATTATTTTACTTCGAACAGAAAGAAATTGTATTATGTTTTTAAAGCATTGAATAATTTAAAGACGGAATACGAGGTTTTTGCTACAGACAACTTTGAGATTACCCAAACTGAGAAACTAAAAACCTTGCATTTGTATGGCGACGAAATGGATGTTGTCATACTTGGTAATTTTGATGTTGAAGCGAAAGATATTAACCCAGATTTCCCAAATACGGGTGTTTGGTTTGAGTTTTATACAGGCGATAGTATAGATGTTGCAGTTACTGATGAATTAATAACTTTATTGCCAGGAGAATATAGACTTTATACAAGCTCTAAACTGGATGATCCTGGAATTCCTGCATCAATATTTGGAACAAATATAGAAGATCAAGTCTCTTTAGAAGTTTTCCCAAATCCATCACCTGATTATTTCTATTTTAAGATTAATGAAGATATAAAAAATGGAACCATGTATCTATATGATATTCAGGGAAAATTGCAATATAAAAAAGAGATCAATCAAACTAATTTATATGAATTAGATGCTTCAGATTTAAATGACGGGTTTTATTTTTATAAGTTATTATCAGAAAGTAAGATATATACAGGTAAAATCCTGAAGAAAAAATCTTAAGTAGCATAAAATCAGTAATAAAAATTACATGAATATAGATTTTAGTTTTTATAGTTTTTTAATAATATTTATATCAATTTCCTTTGGGTTTGTAATGGCTTACTGGCGTTTTAGAGGTAGAATAGCTAGTTTAAAAAACCTTGCATTTTCCGATGATTTAGGAATTTATAATCACAGGAAATTAAAAGCAAAACTAAAATCAGTTATTAAAAACCCAGATATCAGCTCCTTTGTATTTGTTTTGGTTGATATTGATCGTTTTAAAAGCTACAATGATCATTATGGTTATGATAAAGCTGATACTTTGCTTCAAGAATTTGTTGATATTACAAAGAACTTTATTAGAAATTCTGATATGCTTTTCAGATATAAGAATGGTGATGAGTTTGCATTAATATTTAACAATACTGGAATAAACGAAGCCAAGGAAATTGGTAACCGATTAAGAAGAGCCGTTGCTAACCATTCCTTTAAACTAAATGAACACACTGTTAACCTAACCATTAGTATGGGAATAACCAGTTGTCAGGAGAATGATTCACCAGACAATGTTAGAAAAAGAGCAGAGTTAGCGTTACATCAAGCAAAACAGTCTAAAGATACAGTAGTTCTTATCGAGAAATAATTTCATAGACAATTTTTAGGGTATAAAAAAACATCCGATCTTGTATCGGATGTTTTTATTTCAGGTTCCTAATATTTTATTTAAATACTTTGTATCCCCAGGAGCTTAAATTGTAGTTGTTGGTAAAGTCTTCGCCTGTAAATAATTCCGTTAGATTTAAAGCTTCTATTTGTGTTGTAAGCTCGAATTCAACTTCCTCCGGAGATAGGTTTAAAATAGTTATCACTTTGTGATCATCTTTAATCCTTGAGAAAGCAAATATTTTATCATCAGCTGTGGTTGCAATTCTTTCCATAGGACCTCCAAAATCTCCATTCCACAAAGCTGGATTTTCTTTCTTAAGCTTTAAAAGCGATTTATAAAGATCATCCATAGAACAATCTTTATCCCAGTTAATAGTATCTTTTTCAAAGAAAGCTAGTCGTTTATCTAGGCAGGCTTCTTGTCCACTATAAACCAAAGGCATACCCGGCACAGTAGCTGATAACACTACAAAAGCCTGGGCTGCATCACCCAATCTTTCAAAAACAGATCCTTTCCATGAGTTTTCATCATGATTGCTAACAAAGTTCATTCTGTAATCTGATGATTTATATTCAGTTTTAACTTTTTCAAATTGTTCTACTAAATCAACAATTGTTTTCTTTCCTTGTGCAATTTCGTTCCAGATAAAATGGTCCGACCATGCATAAGTCATATCAAATGCAAATTCGTGCAACTCAGATTCATGAGCTTCGGCAAGCATAAATACTGGCTTGATCTGATCTAATTCATATCTTGCTCTGTTCCAAAAATCAACTGGCACCATTCCAGCTACATCGCAACGGTATCCATCAATATCAAATTCTTCGACCCAATATTTTAGTGCTTCAACCATGTAGTCTCTCATTTCAGGTATATCATAATTGTAGCCGGCAACATCACTCCAATCTGCTACAGGAGGAATAATATTTCCGTCATCATCTGTTTTATACCACTCAGGATGATCATAAATGGTTTGGTTATCCCATGCAGAGTGATTTGCCACCCAGTCGATAATTACATACATATCCAAGCCATGAATTTTTTCAATGAGATCTCTTAAGTCTTCTTCTGTGCCAAATTCAGGGTTAATACCATAATAATCTTTTACGGCATAATAGCTACCCATATTTCCTTTTCTGTTTTTTTCTCCTATGGGATGAATTGGCATGATCCATAAAATATCTGTGCCTAACTCTTTTAATCGTGGAAGATGCTCGGCAAAGGCATTAAACGTGCCTTCAGGAGTGTACTGCCTGATGTTAACTTCGTAAATACTTAAGTTCTTACTCCAATCAACATGTTCAACTTTCTTATATTCAACATCTGAAACTTGCTCAGAAGAACTTTGGTTACAAGCTTGAATAACTACAAATGTTAATAACAACATTATCAAAGGCATAGTCCATTTTGTAAAATTGATCTTTTTCATATTAAAATATTTTGTTTTTTTATAAAATAAGCTGCTTAAATTGTGATAAATCAAGCCATTTTGTTATTTTTGATAGAATTAGTTTTTGCCTTTTAAAGATAGTAAAATTTTTGATGAAAAACTGCATGAAAGTCAGACTAATTAAAGAGAATAGAGCGTTTTCTTCCCAAGTAATAAATAGTTTAATAATCAATTAAAAAAAATTAAAATGAAACGTGTATTAGTAGCAACTGCCGGTGGAGATTGTCCCGGATTAAATGCTGTTATAAGAGCAATTGTGAAGAGGGCTTCTCAAGAGAAAGACTGGGAAATTATAGGAAGTATACAAGCATTTAATGGTGTTCTTTGGGAACCCACCGAAATAAAAATTTTGGATGAAGAAGCTGTTGCAGGAATTCATTTCCAGGGAGGAACCATTATTGAAACAACGAATCGGGGAGGACCTTTTGCTTGGCCAATAAAGGATAAAGATGGGAAATGGACTACGGTTGATCGTTCCGAAGAAATGATCAGAAAATTAATGTACATGGGGGTTGATGCAGTAATTAATATTGGTGGAGATGGATCGCAGCGCATATCACAAGCATTATATGAAAAAGGGTTAAATATCATCGGAGTTCCAAAAACAATCGATAATGACTTAGCCGCAACAGACACTACTTTCGGTTATCAGACCGCAGTGCAAATTGCAACTGAGGCCGTTGATAAATTGGTTACTACTGCTGCTAGTCATAATAGGGTTATGGTACTCGAAGTGATGGGAAGAGATGCTGGTTGGATTGCAATGAACGCTGCTGTTGCTGGTGGTGCAGAAATTTGTTTAATTCCTGAAATACCCTATGATATTGGTAAAGTTGTAGATAGAATTAATGCGAGATTCAAGAGAGATAGAGGATTTACAATTATAGTTATTGCTGAAGGAGCACGTGCAATTGGTAAGGATACATCGAAAGAACAAAATGATGAGGTTGGATATGAAAATGCCAGATTAGCAGGTGCTGCAACTCGATTTGTTCAAGAATTAAAGGATGCTGGAGTTAAGCATAGTATAAGAAAAGCAGTACTTGGACACATTCAACGTGGAGGTGTTCCTATTGCTTACGATAGAGTACTTGCAACTCAATTTGGAGTTCATGCTTTTGAAATGGTAAAGGAAGGAAAGTTTGGTGAAATGGTTTCGTACCAGCATCCCCATATTACTTCTGTTCCATTTAAAGAAGCAATTCAAGAACCTAATTTTGTAACCTTGGATACAGCACTAATGAAAAATGCCAGAGGTGTTGGTATAAGTTTTGGAGACTAAAAAGAACATGATAGAATAAAAACGGCTCTTACTTATAAGAGCCGTTTTTGGTTGGTTCAAATTAACTCTCACAATTAAATGAGAAAGCTTAAAGTTAATATTTTAATTGCAATAATATTCTACTGAGCTTTTTTCTTTTATTTTATATTCAACACCATGAATAAATAAGCTCAGTTTTTCACCTACCTGATTTGATACCGTAACTTTTTTATTTGAAACTTCCACCTTTATAAGGTTTTCACGATATCGTACTGTAAATGAATACATGTTCCATTTACTTGGTATAAAAGGATTAAAATGTAATTCCTGATTGATTAAGCGCATTCCACCAAAACCTTCAACAATTGAGAGATAGGTTCCTGCCATGCTTGTAATATGCAAACCCTGATACACTTCGTCGTTGTAATCATCTAAATCTAAACGTGCGGTGCGAAGATATAATTCATATGCTTTTTCTTTATAACCTAGTTTTGCAGCCAATATGGTATGAACACAAGGAGATAGTGATGATTCGTGAACTGTCTTTGGTTCATAAAAATCAAAATTACGTTTGATGGTTTCTACATCATAATTATTATCAAAAAGGTAAATTCCTTGTAAAATATCTGCTTGCTTGATAAAACAAGAGCGTAAAATTCTATCCCAAGACAATTTTTGATTTATAGGTCTTTCTTCTTGTTTTAAATCATCAACTGTTAAAAGTTCCTTATCCATAAAGCCATCTTGTTGAAGAAACACTCCCAAGTCTTCATTTTCAGGAAAATACATATTATCAACAATATTGGTCCATTTACCGACTTCTTTTAATTCATCGAAATTTATTTTTGCTTTTAATTTTTTATATTTCTCAGGCCATTTTGTCTGAGCTTTTGTGATAGATTTAATAGTATAATCCATGGTCCATGAGGCCATCAGATTGGTATACCAATTATTATTCACATTGTTTTCATACTCGTTAGGTCCTGTAACTCCCAACATTACATACTTGTTTTTTTCTTTAGAAAAGTTTACCCGTTGCGCCCAAAATCTACTTATTGCGATTAATACTTCAAGACCGTAATCTTCAAGATAAGATTCATCGCCGGTATATCTTGTGTAATTATATATTGCAAATGCAATGGCTCCATTTCTATGAATTTCTTCGAAAGTAATTTCCCATTCGTTATGACATTCTTCACCATTCATGGTAACCATGGGATATAGAGCAGCACCTTTTTTAAAGCCAAGCTTTTCGGCATTTTCAATAGCTTTTTGCAGATGTCTGTATCTGTACAGCAAAAGATTGCGAGATACTTTTTTATCTGAAGTTCTTAAGTAGAATGGGAGACAATATGCCTCTGTATCCCAGTAAGTGCTTCCTCCATACTTTTCACCGGTAAAACCTTTAGGTCCAATATTCAGCCTTTCATCATCACCCGTATAGGTTTGGTTGAGTTGAAAAATATTGAATCTGATGGCTTGCTGTGCAGCTGTATCTCCTTTAATTACTATATCACTATCTGTCCATTTACATTTCCATGCATTTGCATGCAATTCAAATAACTTATCGAATCCTTTTTCGGATGATCTTTGCAAAACATTATGTGCAGCAATGGTTAAAGTTTCAATATTATGATTTTCGGAATGGGTAATTGCAGCATATTTGTAAATTGTAACGATATCATCCGGTTTAACATCAACTTCAATAGTTTGCCCAATGTATTTTTTCCTTTGTTCTTCTTTAACCGGACCTTTAATTTCAGTACCATTTTTTTCGATATTAAATTTCATACTGGTACAAACATGAAAATCAAGTTTCTTTGTTTTAACCGTAACGTAAGCTTCACCAGGCTTACTTTCCACAGCTATTTCTTTCCAGAATTTTTCCTGATAATTTGAATCTTCATTAATTACATCAGCATCAACAAAAGGTGTAACAGAGATTTTTTCAGTAGCACTAATACTTTTTATTTCGTACTTTATACAACCCAATTCATGTTCCTTAATACTAATAAATCGCGTAGCCTTAACTTCTATTATTTTTTCATTAGAGAATTCTGCCGTAAACGATCTTTCCAAATAACCTTCTTGCATGTTTAAGGTTCTTTTAAAGTTTTCAACTTTAACTTTGGATAAATCCAGCTCTTCATTTCCAATTTTTATATGAATGCCGATCCAGTTGGGAGCATTTAAAACTTTAGCAAAATATTCCGGGTAACCATTCTTCCACCAACCAACCTTCGTTTTATCAGGATAATATATTCCTGCAATATAATTTCCTTGTAAGCTATCGCCGCTATATTGTTCTTCAAAGTTAGCCCTTTGACCAATATGGCCGTTTCCCAGTGAAAATATACTTTCCGATGATCTCTGATTATTAGGGTTAAATCCTTCCTCTATTATACACCACTCGTCATGTTTCAAAAATTCGTTCATTCGAAAGATTTTTATATAGTTTTATTTTAATGATTCGATAACTGATATATTCATATCCTTTAAGTCGGGAACAACAATATCCGCATCAAATAATACTTGTTTGTTTCCCACTCCGACAGTTTTCATTTTAGCTTTTTTTGCAGCTTCAATTCCTGCATGTGCATCTTCAAATACAACACAATTTTGAGGATTTATTCCAAGTTCATTTGCTGCCTTTAAAAAAACTTCAGGATCTGGTTTGGAGTTTTTAATTTTAGTACCATCAACTACTGCATCAAAGAAATTGGCGTACCCTATTTTTTCTAAGATAGTTCCTGCATTTTTGCTTGATGAGCCAATGGCTACTTTATAATTGGCTGCTTTAAGTTCCTCTAAAAAATTCTCGACTCCGGGTAATATATCATTTGGAGTCATTTTTAGAATATTTTCTCTATACCAATCATTTTTCTTTGTTGCTAATCTGTTTTTTTCCTCTTCAGAAGGTAATGGCAACTCTCCGAATTCGTATAACAATTCAAGAGATTCCATACGGCTTACACCTTTTAATCTTTCATTTTGCTCGAGCGAAAAATAAAAGCCTAATTCTTGAGCCAATCTTTTCCACGCCTGGTAGTGAAACCTTGCTGTATCTACAATTACTCCATCGAGGTCGAATATGATAGCTTTAATTTTATCCATTTAATCTTCATCTTTAACAAATACAACTAATATTCCAGCCAGAATCATTGAAATACCACCAAGAACAAGTGCCCAAATAGATTCATTATTAAATAATGATTTAATGAAAAAACCTAAGATACTTGCAGCTACAATTTGTGGAATAACGATAAAAAAGTTTAATATGCCCATGTATATACCCATCTTGTTGGACGGTAATGAACCTGTTAGGATTGCATATGGCATTGCAAGAATACTTGCCCAAACTAAACCAATACCAATAAATGGTATTAAAAGAATGGTGCTATTTGTAATAAAATATATTGAAATGAAACTCACCCCTCCAACAAGCAGTGAAATGGTATGCGTAATCTTTCGATTCGTAATTTTTGATAATGCTATTAAAAGAAATGCAAATACAGCTGCTAAACCATTATAAACACCAAAACATATTCCCACCCAGTTTGCGCCTTCATTATACTCCAATGAGCCTGGCAATGCATTGTAAATGTGTTCAGTTACAGCAGGTGTTGTATATATCCACATGGCAAATAAAGCAAACCACGAAAAAAACTGCACCAGTGCAAGTTGTTTCATGGTTTTTGGCATGGCATTTAAATCATTTACAATTTCTACCAAACCCCCTTTGGTTGTTCCATTTTTTTGAAGAATACCTGCAATAATTTCAAATACACCAAAAGCCAATAAGCCTGCAGAAAGTATATAAACTTCTTTGTCAACATGCATGTAGTATAAAACCAGCGTTGTTAGAATACCTAATAATGTTAAAATTAAACCAGTTTTTAAGCACTTTCTACCCAAAGTGGCATTGCCTTCTTCATGAACCTCTTCTGTTGCCTCTGAGTCTTCAAAACTGGCTAATTCTTCAGGAGAATATTCTTTTGTT
>PKTC01000157.1 GCA_002869305.1 Marinilabiliales bacterium | reverse complement strand
CTCTACCTACGGCTTTATCGAAATCCAATATTTCAGAAATTACGTAATCAATATCTTTATCGTGCCCTCCCCAATCTATTTGAGATCCTTCAACTAATAAAAAAAATCCATTTGGGTTATGATTAAGAAGTTTTAAAGCCGTTTTCAGAGAAGAATCTAACATATCTCCTCTTCCCTCCTTAATACTTGGCAAATGATCAAATGCAGTAAATCCAGCTAATTTACCTGTGTCAATTAAAGATATTTCATCCATATTATTTAATATCTGATAACCTCTTTCTTTAAGGCTATCTATTAAATTTAAACTATCACTTCTTTCAATAAAAAAATTTTCTCCCCCGCCGATAAAAAGATCTAATCCTAAATTTAGAATATCAAATGCAATATTCTCGCATTTAGTTCTATGATCAATATGTGCCACAAAAGATGCAGGCGTAGCGTGTGTTATATTACTTGTTACAACAACACCTGCAGCTAAACCATCCTCTTTTACATATTCTGTTATAGTCTTAAGTTCTTTACCAGAGCTATCCACTGCGATATAATAATTGTTAGTTTTGTGCCCTGTAGAAATAGCAGTTCCTCCAGCACCTGAATCAGTTATGTAGTTATCTGCGGAGCTTGTTTTATGAAATCCGATATTTTTAAACTTTTCTAAATTTAATGGCTGGTCGGAGACCGAAATGGCAGCATATAGTTGAGTAACTCCCATTCCATCACCTATCATTAATATAATATTCTTGGCATGTTTTGTTTTATCATTATCTGCTTTATTTTCACAAGAAAATATAATAGTTCCTATAGCTATTAGTAAAATAATTCTTTTCATTTATTTCTTAGAATTTAGTAGTTTTTCATCCCTCACTTTTCCTTTTTGCCACCATTCTTCTGGGATAACCTTCCAATTATTAAATGCTTCTGGATTAACAGAACCTTGTTCTTCCATCCAACTCATCATGTAATATCTCAGATCTTTTTCAGTTGAATTTATTCTTCTATTCGTAATCTCATCTTTTTCTAATGCAGCACCTATAGATAGATGTCCTCCACCACCATTCCCTCTATAACTGTTAATTGCAACTTTATATGTACTGTCCTTATAAAAGCCATTTCCATTTGAAAGAGAAATGATTGATACTTTATTATTATCTTCTTTTTTAAGATCAACTATATAATTTATTCCAGCTGCTGCATCAAAATTATAGAATTGAGACTGTAACATAAATGAATTGTATCTATCAGAAAATATAAGTTCACCATTGTCGTCCTTTTTGAAATTTAATAAATGATCATCTGGACCTGTCATCTGATTGAACCATCCTGCATAAGAAAACTCTAGGTAATCGTCTATTTCTTTTCCTGTTAGACGGATAGTATATAAAAAATTTTCGAAGCGATACAATTTAAACATATCACGCACATATACAGGTCCTTTTTCAATAACTGAATGATAAGACAATGGAGCGGCAAATGAAATTTCCGCACCGCTTATTTCTAATTGAATTTGTTGAATTAAATCAATAAAGACAGAAGGACCATATAATGCTTCATGTCCATCCACTGTTTCTTCAAATGCCCCAACCTGTTTCGAAACAAACTGTTTAACCTTATTGAATTCGTTTTTGAAGTGATCATTAAAAAGAGAGTCGGGTTTTACATCTTTCATTTCAATAACACTTCCATTAATTTTTTTAATATATTTCCCTTCATGATTTAAATTCATCTCTATTGAAGCAGTTACTACCTGTCTTGCAGAACTAGTTGGTCCTAAAATAAGAACTTCATCACCTTCAAGGTTTTTTATTTTCTCATTCCATGTTCTGTGATCATGCCCCACAAATATAACATCAAATCCAGGAACTTGCTCAGCCACTATTTTTGAGGCATTTTCATTTTCTGGAGTATTGTAATCAGCATTTCCATAGGTATAATCATAACCTGAATGGAATAGTCCTATTAATAAATCAGGTTTTTCATTTTTCATAATTAATGGTACCCATTCTTTTGCAGATACAACCATATCTTCAAACTTAATTCCAGTCCATAATTCTTCAGGTAACCATTTTGGAATCCCAGGGGTTATTAATCCTAAAACAGCAATTTTAACTCCCTTTTTATTAATGATCGTATATGGTTCAAAATATGGTTCTCCGGTCTCAATATCGATTGCATTTGCGGCTAACCATGGAAATTTGAAATCTAATTTCAATTTATCGTATACCGAATGCCCTGCCTCAATATCGTGATTCCCAATAGTTGCAACGTCGTATTGCATGTAATTCATAACCTCAGAACATATATGCTTATCCTCGGTATTTTCATAGTTATAATAATAAACTACTGGTTGACCCTGAAGAATATCTCCATTATCCATCAATATTACTTCATTGTTCTTTCTTAATTCGTTAACATAAGTATGTACTTTTGATAATGATCCTGAAGATTTTTTATCATTAATAAAATCATAATCGAACACCGCTCCATGAACATCGCTGGTTTCAACTAAAATTATTTTAAAACTTTCAGGTTTTTCGATCTTCTCTGAGCAAGAACTGAGAAAAGAAAAAGTAGCAATGCCAATTACTAAAAACAGGTATTTGAGTTTAATGTTAGTCATTATATTAAAGGTTTGTATACAATTTTATTCATAAACAATATTGCGATTATAATGTTTTTATTCTGTCTTTATATTGATAA
The DNA here is from genome assembly GCA_002869305.1 of Marinilabiliales bacterium. Lineage (GTDB taxonomy): Bacteria > Bacteroidota > Bacteroidia > Bacteroidales > UBA12077 > UBA12077. Next base: position 10,882 of record PKTC01000157.1, on the reverse strand, counting down.
TAACAAGCTGAATTAATATTTACTTGCATATTTATGGAAAGACCACAATCTCCATATTGTTATAAATACTATTAAAAGAAATCTACCGATATATTTTGTATAAATGCAGTATAGGTTACTTCGTCTTCTAAAATTGCTCTCGATAAAATAATAATTACAGGTATATCCTCCCCATTACTGTCGGTAAGAGTAATCTCCCTTCGTTCACCCACAATTTTATCTACTTTTGGATCCAAAAATGATTTTGTAAATTCATCTTTATATTCTGCTTTTGGAAACAACTTTTTAACATTTCTGCCTAACACAACGTCTCGTTCAGTACTCCAAAGAATTTCTGCGGCTTTATTAAAAAATTTAACTACCCCATTCTGATCAATGGTAATAATGGCATCTGCTGCACCTTCCAATGTTCTTTCATTACGCAATTTGGCCTTTTCAACCTCTCTAATCTGTTTTTCAGCCTGAATTTTATTTTGCTTTAATTGCTCCCTAAGTTCTGCTCTTGATTTATTGAGTTCTTCTTCCTGTTTTTTAAGCAATTCTGTTTGTTTCCTTGTTTCCATCTCCATCAATTTTTCTTTGGTTTCATCATGACCAATAAAAATTATTTTGGAAATATCATCATACATATCTCGAACAGGAGATAACGAAACTCTAAACCACAAATTTTTATCTTCTTTGGTTCTATGTCGTAAAGTTCCTTCCCATGATTCACCTTGAGCAACAGAATCCCAAGTTTCACGAAGTTTATTTAAATCAGACTTATCAATAAAATCAAAAATGGTTTTTTCCTTCAGTTCATACAATGAAAACTCCATTAAATCTACAAAATTCTTGTTACATTCCATTAAATCACCAGTTGGGAGAAACTCCACTTTTATACTGGACTGATTTAATGCATTAATTTGAGCTTCGTGATCTAAGCTAATCTTTCTTTGTTCGGTAGTATCAATGGCCAAAAAAAGTATTTTTTCAACACTTCCATCATCCTTTCTCATACAAGTATAGGTAGATACTGTCCACAAATCGCGTCCTTGCTTTGTGACATGTTTCATAAAGCCTTCGAAATGCTTTCCACCATTTGCAAGACTTGTCCATAGTTTATTAAACCAACTTTTATCCTTTTCGTTAATAAACATTTGTATATTCTTGCCTTCAACCTCGGAGTTATTCTCGTAACCAAGCTTTTTTAAGAACTTCGTATTTGCATAAATCAATGTTCCATCATTCTCATATTCTGCTCGAATTAGGGTATGATTTACTGCATTCGTAAATGTTATAAACTCTTCACTCTGACGAGCTGCTTCCTCCTGCGTTGCCTGCAACTCCTCCATGTTTTGCCGCATTTGCTCCTACTGTGCAGCCAGTGTTTCTGCTTGTTCTTGCGATTCTTTGAGAAGCTTCGAAGTTCTGGTATTAATTTTTACATTAGAAATAGTTGAACCAATACTTTCTGCTACTTTCTCAACAAATTCTATAATGTGTTCTTCAATAGTATGAAATGCTCCTAACTCTAAAACGCCATGAACCTCATCATTAAATTTTAAGGGGATAAGTACAAGACAACTTGGTGTTGCCTCTCCTAAACCTGAGGTAATATGAACATAAGTTTCAGGAACATCGGTCATATATATTGTTTCCTGCTCCAGGATGGCAGCACCAATAGCACCTTCTCCCCATTCAACTCTTTTATCGGCAAATTTCCTTCTATCATACGCATAACATGCTGTCATTCTAAGATGCATATCAGCTTGGTCTTCATCATCTATTATAAATAGTGCAGCCTGATTCGCGTTAATATATTTAACTAAATTACTTACTAAATTATATGAAAGTTCCTCTAAGTTATCAGTGTCTTTTCTTAAAATTTCACCAAACTTTGCTAAACCTTCTGCAATCCAATTCCTTTGATTATCTTCTTTGCGTCTTTTTTCTTCCTCTTCTCTATTCTTTTTTAAATTATCTCGAAGATCTAAAATCGATTGTCCTAAAACATCATCACTTCCTTGAACTTTATATTCTTCATCTATTTTACCCATCCTTATTCTTTCTACAAACCGAAAAATCTTTTGATTTTTATCAAATTCATGTTTTAAGGATGAGTGCAGTGAATCAGATGCCATTGCGTATTTCTTACTTAAAACATAAGCATAGAATGCAAGAACAAATGGGGTTAAATCTAGAATAATATATACTGGATTGTTTTTGTGTATTTCAGCAATCTCTGAAAAACTAATTTTTTTTATAAAAAAATCTATAACCAAAATGAATAAAACAGTCAATAATCCAACAATAAATCCACTTATGGTATATTTAAAGATTATTGTTTGAGAATTTCTTTCTTTCATCGATTGCTTTTATTTATACGCAACTAAAAATAATAATATTTTCAACAAATCTTCTAAAAATAAGCGACAATTAAAAATCTTTACTTTAAAATTTAGATTTTATTAATGAACGATTACTTAATGAACGGTCTCTTGAAGGTAGGTTGATATCTTTTCTAAAGGTAAAACTTTATCGGCTGCTCCGAGTTTGATAGCCTCTCTTGGCATGCCAAATACAATTGAAGTTTCCTGATCTTGAGCTATTGTTTTTGCACCTGCCTGTTTCATTTCCAATAATCCTTTTGCTCCATCATCACCCATTCCAGTCATAATGATACCAACAGCATTTGCTCCAGCATATTTAGCAGTTGATCTAAATAATACATCAACAGACGGCCTATGTCTATTAACAAAAGGGCCACTTTTTACTTCCACATAATAACGTGCACCACTTCTTTTAACCATGGTGTGAAAATTACCTGGAGCAATCAGAGCTCTGCCTCTTATAATTGTATCTCCATTTTCAGCTTCTTTAACTGAAACCTGACAAATTTCATTTAATCTATTTGCAAATGATTTGGTAAATTGTTCGGGCATATGTTGAACAATTACAATTCCTGGCGAATCTAGAGGCATTCCTTTCAGGAAAGTAGTTATGGCTTCTGTTCCACCCGTAGAAGCTCCAACTGAAACAACAATTTCAGTTGTTTTTATCATACTTTTATTCCGGGTTGGAGGTATTATAACATCAGCGGAGTATTTAGGTTCTACTTTAATTGAATTACTAACAACTTTTCTTTTCAACTTAGCGTGTGCAGCTCCTTTAACTGCCTCACATATCCTTATTCTCGATTCTTGAATAAAATCCTTTGTCGATAAAAAAGGTTTGGTGATGATTTCAACAGCTCCAAATTCTAGGGCCTTAAATCCTGTTTCAGTACCTTTTCCAGTTAAACTCGAAATAACCACAACGGGCATAGGGTATTGACTCATTATTTTCTTAAGAAAAGTCAATCCATCCATTCTGGGCATTTCAATGTCAAGAGTAATTACATCTGGTACTTCATGCTTAATTTTCTTAGCTGCCACAAAAGGATCTGAAGCAGTTCCCATAACCTCAAGCATTGGATCAGAGTTAATAATTTCGGTTAAATTTTGTCTAACTACAGCGGAGTCATCAACAATTAAAACTCTGATTTTACTTTCGGACATATACTTAGAATTATTTTACGCCTTTGTTAAAAGTACAAAAAAAAATTAAAAATTATTTATTAAAATCCTTAACTTCTCTTTTAACATATCGTTGTTTGATTTCGCCAGAATGGGTGTTCATGATTATCTTTCTTCCAAATTTTCCTCCAACACTAGAGCTTGCTATAGGTATTTTCATTTCTTCGAGTATCTCCCAGGCCAGTTTGATATTTCTTTCACCTATTTGAAAATACTGTGTTTCGGTATCAATAACCTCACCTCCACCAAATACTTTTGCAACAATATTGTGTTTTTTACTACCAAATGCTAACATTTTATCCATTAACTTTTCTATTGCAATATTGCCATATTTTGGAGATGCCAGGCCTTCACCATTCCACAATGGCAACATATAATGACACATTCCTCCGTACTTCATTATTGGATCCCACATGCATACTGCGATACAGGAACCCAAAATAGTATTGATATTGTATGGTTCTTTTGAAGCAAATAATGCGGATGGATATAAAAAATATGAAGATAAATTATACATATAGTTTAATTAAAACGTTTCTTTTTCTCCTTCCTCATCATCAAAAAATAGTTCGTTACCATCCAATGCAAAACCCTTTGTATCAATGTTTGATTCCGGAATTGTAACGGTAAAAAGAGAACCTTTTCCTAACTCACTCTCAAGCTCAATTTTACCATCAAAAAGATCTATTAAAGCTTTGTTTATTGATAAACCTAAACCATGCCCCCGATTCAGAGAATTAATTCCAGAATCAAGACGTTTGAATCGATCGAAGATAATTTTCAAATTTTCCTCCGAAACGCCACAGCCAAAATCTTTTACGGAAATCATAAGGTTCTTGCCTTTCAACCATACTTTGAGAATTACTTTGCTTTCTTTATCACTAAATTTAATTGCATTAAAAAGAAGGTTTGCAATTATAAGTCGTAATTTCTCAGCATCTGTTTTAAAATAATATGGCTTATTTGCAGTAGCTTCAATTTGAAGGTCTAGATCCACTGTTATGTTTTTCTTATCCGACTCATATTTAAATGACTCGACAAGACTTTCAAGTAATTGTAAGATATCAACATTTAATACCTCAGGAAAAATTTCTCCTGCTTCAAGTTTTGCAGCAACAAAAATATTTCTAAGCTGAAAGTCAAGGTTAAATGCCTCAGAATAGATTAATGTAACCATCTTTTGAACCTCTTTCCAGTCCTGCTTACCAACTTTCATTATATTTCTTGAAAGAGCTAAGATAGAGGCAAATGGATTTATGATTTCATTAGTGATATTAGATATAAAGTGACTCTTTAAAGCTTCAGACTCTTCGAGCTTTTTATTAACTTGCTTCAGTTCTTTATTAAGCTGCTGAACTTCAAGTAATGCTTTTTTTGTTTGATCGAAGCGTTTCATTAATTCCTCGATTAATTCATGATCATTTAATTCGCTCATAGTTTTATGTTTAAAGTCTTTTGTAAATTGTAGGTTTTATTTGCTGTAATGGTAAATCCATACCTAAAATTGATTCGGAATGTCCTATGAATAAATAACCTCCAGATTTTAAATTCTTACACAATTTATGAATAACTTCTTCTTGTGTTTCACGATTAAAATAAATCAGAACATTTCTACAAAAAATAACATCAAAAAAATCGTTGATATTATAAGTTAAATCCATAAAATTTAACCTCTGGTATCTTATTTTTTCTCGTAACTGTTTTCCAACGCGAACAGTCTTGTTTTCTCTGTCCTTACTTTTTAAAAAATATTTTTTCTTAATGTCAAGCGGAACCACGTTTATTCTATCTTCTTTGTAAATCGCACTATTAGCCTGTTGAAGAATCTTTGTGGAAATATCGGTACCTAGAATTTCATAATCAAATCCTGGATTACTAATTTTAAATTCGTTGAGTGTTATTGCAATAGTATAAGGCTCTTCACCGCTAGAACATCCTGCACTCCATATTTTCATAGCGTTTCTTTTATCTTCTTTATAAAACTCAGGTAAGATCTGGTTCCGAAGAAAATCAAAATGAACAGGTTCCCTGTAAAAATCAGTTTTATTTGTGCTTACTGCATCCAGCATATGAACTATTTCATATTTCTGTCCTTCATCACTAAAGACGTAGTCTGCATATTCTTTAAAACTCGTGATTTTCAAATCGCGCAATCTCCTTTGCAATCGACTCTGAAGCATAATCTTTTTAATAGGGGGCATTTTAATACCTGATTGTTGAAAAACAAAGTTACTCAGACGATTAAAATCCTCATCTGTCATACGGGCATTAAAAATTGTATTTAACAATTTATCCACTTTATTCTACTTTAAAAGAGGGAGTTTTTAAGCTCCCTCCGATTATTAACCCAAAGGATATGAATAAATCCTAACCTAAATAAATCTTATAGATTATATCTTAAGTTTTAAAAACTTTCGTAATCTTCATCAATCTTCTTATCATCATACATTTGCAAGTCAACTCCTGATGATTTGGTCTGAGAATTTTTTATTTCGCTTTTGATTGATGTTTCCCTATTCTCATAAAGTTTAGAATTGCTTGTGTTGCTTTTATTTTTGTTAAGCTTAAGCCTCTTTCCAGTTTTAAAAAATGATATATTTTCTTTTAATTGCTCAGCCTGGCTTGCCAACTCTTCTGAACTAGTAGCTAATTCTTCTGAAGATGCTGCGTTTTGCTGAGTTACCTGATTTAGTTGTTGAACAGCGTTATTTACTTGTTCTGCACCTGAATTTTGTTCTAAGCTAGATGCTGAAATTTCTTGAATTAGTTTTACCGTTTTCTCCATTTCAGGTACAATACTCTGTAGTTGCTTACCTGCTTTTTCAGATATGGCAACCCCGTCCTTTGAAAGCTGTTCAATTTCATCTGCAGCCACTTTACTTCGCTCGGCTAACTTTCTTACTTCGGCTGCAACTACTGCAAAGCCTTTACCATGTTCTCCTGCCCTTGCTGCTTCCACAGCAGCATTTAAAGCAAGAATATTCGTTTGAAAAGCGATATCGTTTACAATGGTTATTTTTTCTGCAATCTTTTTCATAGCATCCATGGAAATTTCAGATGATGCACTCCCTTCTTTAATTCCTTCCGACGTTTTAATGACAATTTTCTCAGTTTGTTGGGCATTATCATTATTTTGATGAATACTAGAGACCATCTCCTGCATAGATGAAGAAACCTCTTCTGCAGAAGAAGCTTGTTGATTTGCTCCTTGCGACATTTGCTGTGAACTTGAACTCATCTCAAAACTAGCAGCTGATATATTTTCGGCACTTAAATTTACACTTTCTACTATCTCTCTTAATCGCAGAACCATTTGATTTAAAGCATTGGCCAAATCTCCAACTTCATCTTTTTGGTTTATATCAAATGTAGCTGTTAAATCACCATCGGCTACATTTTTTGCAAAATCAATTCCTTTCCTAAGTGCGTTGGTAATATTTTTACTAACTAAGCTTATGATAAAAGCCACAGCCAAAATTCCAACAATTCCAATAAATAAAGAGATGGTAAAATTACGATTCGCTTCTTTTAGAATAACCTTCATAGGTACAGAAATTGCAATTGACCAGGGAGTTTTTGTGTCACCAACAAAAATTGGAGCATATGAAACATAAAGATCATGTCCTATATCGTTAAGAGTTATATAACTGAATTGCCTTCCATTCAAAATATTCTCTATTATGTCATTACTCTTGCATTCTTCAGGGAATAAATCTTTGATGTTTTTACCTAACATTGCTTTATCAGGATGACCAGCAAATAATCCTCCGTTTGAAACCATGAATGCATAACTTCCTTCATACGGGCTTATTTTTTCAACTATATTCTGAAAATGATCTAATGTAATATCAATAGCCACAATACCTATATACTCACCATTAATTAAAATTGGAGAATTTAACGTGGTCATGAGGTACCTTTCAGATTTATTATCTACAACCTGATCAAAGTAAGGCTCCCAGATTGATTGAATTCTTCTTTTTTTAATAATTCCATCGTAAATATCCGTTTCGGATTCTATACTTCGGTAATCTTTATTTGTTTTGTAAACACCATTGTCTCTAAAACATTCTAAAGCTATCCTCCCATGTGTTTTTTGCCACGAAGAATCTATCATACTTAATTCCCAGCTATCCCAAAGATTATATATTTCAGGATTTTGAACTAAGACATTTTTATACATTTTTAAAAATAAATCCTGCCATTCATCACCTGGAAAGTCTTTATAAACCAAAAAGGCATTCGATAATGTCTTGACTATTTCCATATTCGCATTGAGTTGCGCCGTTACATCTTTAGCAACTCCTTGTGCATAACTATCGGTATTTTGAATGGCATCTTTATAAGCCTTATTCCTAGCATTAATGCTAATGTAACCTAAGGCAATTGCATATATTATAATGGATGTTCCAATAATAAATAATTGAATCTTTTGTTGAATTTTTAGATTTAAATGCATGTTTCCGTATTTAGAGTTAATAATATGCTCACTAAAAAAACAAATCCCATTTTAATATATGCAATTAAGAATCCAATTTAGAAGCTTTCATACTGATCATCAATCTTCTTATCGTCAAACATCTGAATATCAACACCTGTTTTCTTACTCTCATTTACTTGAACCTTTTGGGGTTCAGGTTTTTTATTTATCGCATTGTTTTCTTTCTTGGCTTCTATGTTTTTCTTCTTCTTTACATCATTACTTTTCTTGCCTATTTTAAAATAAGTTATATTTTGTTTTAATTGTTCAGCCTGACTAGCAAGTTCTTCTGAACTTGTAGCTAATTCTTCTGAAGCTGCTGCATTCTGCTGTGTCACCTGATTTAACTGCTGTATTGCGCTATTCACCTGATCGGCGCCTGAGTTTTGTTCTAAGCTCGCAGCAGAAATCTCTTGCACTAACCTGGCTGTTTTTTCAATCTCAGGTGCAATTTCTTCCATTAATGTAGCAACCTCTTCGTTTACTTTAACACTTGATTTAGATAATACATCTATTTCATCTGCTGCGACTTTACTCCGCTCAGCAAGCTTTCTAACCTCGTTTGCAACAACAGCAAATCCTTTTCCATGCTCGCCAGCACGAGCCGCTTCAACAGCAGCATTTAGAGCTAAAATATTTGTTTGAAATGCTATATCATTTATGATAGAAATTTTCTCAGCTATATTATTTATTGATTTTCTATTTTCCTGCGCTGAATTCATAACAACTTTCATACCCTCAGCAGCTTTTATTGAGATTTTCTCAGTTTGTTGTGCATTATCAGTGTTTTGTTGAATATTTGAAGCCATTTCTTCCATTGATGAAGAAACCTCTTCTGCTGAAGATGCCTGTTCACTGGCACCTTGAGACATTTCCTGAGAACTCGAACTCATTTCAAGGCTTGCGCTTGCAATATTATCAGCGCTCATTTCAACACTCTCCACAATTTCACGAAGTTTAACTATCATGGTATTTAAGGCTTTTGCAAGCACTCCTACTTCGTCTTGTTGGTCTATATCTATTGTTGCAGTAAGATCTCCATCTGCGACACGCTGTGCGAATTCTACACCCTTATTAATTGCTCTGGCTACATTTCTTACCACGAAAGTTACGATAAAAATGAAAATTGCTACTGCAATTAAAACCCCAATTATAATAGATATTCTTACTTTATTCAGATACTTAAATAAAATATCTTCGTAAAATGAAGCTGCAACATAAGAATCTATTTCTGGTATATATTCAAAATATTGATACTTCCATTTTCCATCAGCATTTTCAGGCCATTTATATCTTGATTTTCCAAAGCCATCATCATCTTCCTTAATTTGCTTATAAAAAGTAAAATCAGTTGCACTTTTACCTTCATTAGTGGGATGAATAACAAATGTGCCATCTCCAGATATTAAAAATGGATATCCTGTTTCGAAATATACTTTATTGTCAAAAATTTTCTTTAAGCTACTTAAATCCTTTTCTTTTATTCCAACATATAAAATGCCATGAACCGAGCCATTTACCCAAATTGGTTCATAGGCTGTAAGATAATAATCATCCACAACAAAGGCTCTTCCTTTAAAGGTTTGTCCTGTTTCAATGGTTTGAATTACAGGCGAATCATTAGGAATGAAGGTTCCCACGGCTCTTTCTCCATTTTGCTTTAGAACATTGGTTGAAATTCTTAAATAACCACCTGGTATTTTCTGAAAAATTGTTGAAGTAGCTCCTGTTATTTCCTGCACTTTGTCGACAAATGTGTAGTTGTTATATATTTTTTCTCCGCCAATTGTTAAAGTATTTATCGACAATTCAGTTGACAACTTCGAAACCTGGTTTGTAGCAGTAACTTGAAAGCTTGAATCTAACAAATTTAGTTCACCATTTGTGTCAAATATTTCTCGCGCGGTTTTCAATGCAAAATTAACCCGATTTTGGCTTTCACTTAACTGAACTTTAATAATACTAACTAGATCATCTAGTTGCTCATTCATTCTTACGTCAGTATCATCAATAATTCTTTTTTTATTTTCTCTATAAGTAACAATTCCTAAAGTTGAGATTACAATAATAGTCGCCAGTCCCAATATCAAATTTAGGCGAATCCCAATTTTTAAATCCTTTATTGCTTTCATAATTATTATTTATTAGTTGTTGTGTGTTGTTGTTAGGAGTTTATTCTTTAGTTTCCATCTTCTTTTCACCTTCCTGTGTTTTTTCTTTTACAAGAACTACTTCATCTGTCGAGAATACTTTATCCATATCTAGCAGCATAATAAATTTTTCGTCTACTTTTGCCATTCCATAAATAAATTCAGATTTATATTTGCTTCCAATACCGGGAGGAGGTTGTATTTGATTATCGCCAATTTCCAATACTGCCTGAACAGAATCAACCAATGCACCAACCTGCACTTCATCGCCTTCTATACTTACTTCCATAACAACAATACAAGTATTTGTGGTATACTCCGTAGGTGTCATACCAAACTTTATTCTGGTATCAACAACCGGCAATACAGTGCCTCTTAGATTAATAACTCCTTTCATATAAACTGGTGATTTTGGAACCTCTGTAATTTTCGTCATTTCCAGAATATTCAATACTTTCCCAACATGTGCGGCAAATTCTTCTTCACCTAAATTGAAGGAAAGAAAGGAGTTTAATTTTTCTGTTGTTTCTTTATTCATAATACTACTCTCCTATTTTGTTTCTTTTTTTAGATCTTTTGAAAATTGAAATATCATCTTATTGGTATCCATTACTAAAGCAACAGTACCATCTCCAAGAATTGTTGCACCAGATATAATTTCCTGATTTTTAAACATTTTACCCAAGGACTTTAAT
>PKTC01000082.1 GCA_002869305.1 Marinilabiliales bacterium | reverse complement strand
ATGGTTATTGAAATGACGGGATCAAAATCAAAGATCATTAATCTGCCTAAACCCTCAGATGATCCTACCCAGAGGAGACCTGATATTACAAAAGCAAAGCAATTGCTTAATAATTGGGAGCCATCTGTTGCTTTAAAAGAGGGGCTTGGAAAAACAATTACATATTTTGAAAATTTAATTAAGTCCGGTGAAATAGACACCTGGATGAGATAAAAAAATAAACATATGAAAGGTATTATTTTAGCCGGAGGAGCCGGAACCAGATTGTATCCGATTACAAAAAGTATTTCAAAGCAAATTATTCCTATTTACGATAAACCGATGATTTATTATCCATTATCGGTATTAATGCTCGCCGGAATACGCGATATTTTAATTATCTCAACACCTCGAGATCTCCCAATGTATAAGACTCTATTTGATGATGGTTCTCAATATGGATTAAATATTGAATATGCTGAGCAACCATCACCAGACGGACTGGCACAGGCTTTTGTAATTGGCGAAGATTTTATTGGTGATGATCAGGCTTGTTTGATTTTGGGTGATAATATTTTCTATGGGCCAGGATTTTCAAAAAGATTGGAAGCTGCTGCCGAACGAAAAGATGGTGCTACTGTATTTGGTTATTATGTGAAAGATCCGGAGCGTTACGGTGTGGCCGAGTTTGATCAAAACGGACAAGTGCTTAGTTTGGAAGAAAAACCCAAAGAGCCAAAGTCAAACTATGCTGTAACAGGATTATATTTTTATGACAAAACTGTTGTAGAGAAAGCTAAAGCATTGAAACCTTCACCACGCGGCGAATATGAAATCACAGATCTAAATAAACTATATCTTGAAGAAGGGAAATTAAATGTCGAATTGCTTGGTCGTGGTTTTGCATGGTTAGATACCGGTACTCATGAAAGTTTGCATAATGCATCTAATTATGTTGAGACTATCGAAAAGCGACAGGGCCTAAAAATTGCCTGTATTGAAGAAATTGCATACATAAAAGGATTTATATCAAAAGAAGAACTTCTTAAACTGGCTGAAGAACTGAAAAAGAATCAGTATGGAGAGTATTTGTTTGAGGTGGCTAATAAGAAATAAATAATTTCAAAAATATTGATGAATGAAAATTGTTGAAACTCCAATTCGCGATCTATACATTTTGGAGCCTAAAGTGTTTGGTGATCACAGAGGATATTTTTATGAATCGTATAATAAAGATGTGCTAGAAAAGTATAATTTAAAGTATGATTTTGTGCAGGATAATCAAGCCTATAGCGGTTTTGGAGTTGTACGTGGTCTACATTATCAGCACCCACCCTATGCTCAAGCTAAATTATTACGAGTAGTAGAAGGCGAAATAATAGATATTGCAGTTGACTTAAGAAAAGGTTCTCCTACATTTGGAAGGTGGTATGGCGTAAAGCTTTCTGGTGAAAACCATAAGCAGTTCCTGGTTCCAAAGGGTTTCGCTCATGGATATTCAGTTTTAAGTGAACGTTGTATTGTACAATACAAATGCGATGAGTTTTATCATCCCGAGGAGGAAGGTGGTATCTATCCATTTGATGCAGAATTGGATATTGATTGGGGAATCAACTTTGGGAATGCTAAATTGAGCGATAAAGATAAAGTGTTGCCTTCATTCAGAGAGTGTGTAAATAAATTTGAGTTTAATGGCTAAAAATATTTTAGTAACAGGTTCTAAAGGTCAGCTTGGACAAAAGGTAAAAGATGTATTGGATACATTTTCTGATATTAATGTTGTTTATACTGATGTTGAGGAGCTTGATATTACTTCAAGAAGAAGCGCAGAATCTGTTTTTCAAACTGTAAAACCTGAGATTGTTATTAATTGTTCTGCTTATACTGCGGTAGATAAGGCAGAAACAGAAAAAGAAACGGCCTTAAAAGTTAATCAAAAAGGGCCATTAATCCTGGCAGAAAAATGCTTGCAGCATGATGCTTTTCTAATTCATGTCTCTACTGATTATGTGTTTAGCGGTGAGGGGTTTAAGCCTTATTTGGAGAATGAGCCTACGAAACCCGTTAACTTCTATGGGGAAACAAAAGTATTAGGAGAGGAAGCCATACAACAAACCTTCAATAACTTTATAATCATTCGTACAGCCTGGCTTTATTCTGAACATGGTAATAATTTCGTGAAAACCATGTTAAGACTAGGAAAAGAACGCCAAAAGCTTGGTGTTATCGATGATCAGGTTGGCTCT
>PKTC01000395.1 GCA_002869305.1 Marinilabiliales bacterium | reverse complement strand
TAGGCAGTGAATATATGCTCAATGAAAAATGGCAAATAGGATTTGAAATTAATTATCATTTAATTGCCTTTTCCGCTGATGCTGATGTTGTAAGCCAACCTTTTTACTTTGAAGATGGATCTGCCCAATATTATACAGGTTATACTGAAACTGACGTTGAATTAAGAATGGTTGAATTTCCACTATTAGCTTTTTATGAATTAAAAGAAGGAAGAAGGTTTTTATTTGGGATCTATTATTCCAGAATATTAGAAGGAAGATTTGAAACTAATGGAATAAACGGAATATATTCTCCTGATAAAAACATTACAGATAATGCAGTATTGCCTGGTCCTGAAATTACTATCCCTTACGATTTTAATGATAATATTGATAAGTATGACTATGGTCTCTTAATTGGTTATAGATATAATATTAACCATAGATTGTATTTGTGGGGAAGATTAAATGTGGGATTCAAAAGCATTTTTGAACCTGAATTTAATAATATTGATTACGAGATGTACCAGATTCGTTTAAATCTAGGTGTTTCCTATTTATTATTTGATTAAAACTTGATAAGAATGGATATTTTTTCGGGTGTTGACACTCCACTTTTTAACTACTTAATTTTACCTTTACTTATATTTCTTGCCCGAATAACAGATCAAACCATTGGTACAATCCGTTTAATATATGCAGCTAAAGGATTTAAATTTCTCGCTCCTATCGTTGGTTTTTTTGAATCGCTTATTTGGTTGACAGCCATTAGTCAAATTATGAAACATCTCGACAATGTTTATTGTTACGTAGCATTTGCTGGTGGCTTTGCGGTTGGTAACTTTTTAGGGATATATCTGGAACAAAAAATATCTATTGGAGTAGTATTGGTTCGAATCATTATGAAAGAATACGATCCAGTTCTAGGTGAAAATTTAAAAGCTGCCGGTTACGGATTCACCGTTATGGATGCTGAAGGACGCGAAGGCTCTGTTAAACTTCTCTTTTCGACTATCCATAGAAAAAAACTTAAAAAGTACATCAAACTTGTTCATGAAGTAAGACCCAATGCTTTTTATACCGTTGAAGACATACGTCAAGTAAAAGGTAATGTATTTGAAAAAACCAAACGCAGCAGTATATTTAGCAGAACAAATCCCTTAAACCGAAAAGGCGGATAAGTATTAATCCTGCAAATTATCTAGTATTCTATTTTTTTATCCATATCAAGCAATGCAAGTTCATTTAGCTTATCTATATACCAATCACCCTCTTTTTTAGAAAAAACAGCATCCATTTTATTTCGCCCACAATACGAACAGTCTTGATTCGTAACAATAACATAAGAAAAAATACCTGACACACTGCATTGATTGGTATTTATAGGAATAATATTCTTTGTTTCCCATATAATATTGCAGCATTTAATATTTTCATCAGACGTAATTAAACTATTTAAAACTGCCAAATGTGAATTACCCCATGGGGAATTGTTATTTAACCTTTCACTATTAAAAGATAGATAGATAAGAGACATGCATTCCTTTGAGTTTAAAAGAAATTCATAAGAATCAGTATAACAAGCCATTTCTGTGATGATATCAGTTTCTTGCTTAGTGGATAGTTTTTCATAGTTTTGTGAAAATAAATTTATTGATATCATTATGGTAGCAATCAAAAATAATATTTGTTTCATAATAAATCCTTTCGTAATTATTTGTAATTATCAAGTTTCAAATTAGAAATTGAATTTAAACTGTTGACTAAATTTTATTCATGGACATCATTCGATTCATTTTACATTATGGAATGCATTTTTTACTTCCTTTTTTAGTTGCATTCTTATTTTTCAGAATGCACTTTTGGAGCGTGAGTATTATTCTTCTTTTAGCAATTCTTATTGATTTAGATCATCTGTTTGCAAATCCAATTTTTAATCCAAACCGTTGCAGTATAGGATTTCATCCACTGCACTCATATGAAGCTATAGCTGTTTACTTTGCTATGCTAATTCCTAAAAAAACAAGAATAGTTGCCATTGGCTTAATCATTCACATTTTTGGTGATATGATAGACTGTATATTATTGTAATATTATCACTCACTATCATTTAAGTGCAAAAGAGCAAAATCTTTAATTTTATCGAGCTCCCATTCATTATTATTTTTATAGAAATGTGCATGAATAGCATTTCTTCCACAATATAAACAGCCCTTATTTGTAAGCATTTTATAATAAAAAATTCCGAAAAACT
>PKTC01000076.1 GCA_002869305.1 Marinilabiliales bacterium | reverse complement strand
TTATGGATAGTGTATCGGTAAAGACAACATTTAAGGAGAATCTTGCGGAATTGGGAATTATTTTCTGTTCGTTCAGTGAGGCAGTTCAGGAGCATCCTGATTTAGTGAAAAAATATATGGGCTCCGTTGTTCCTTATACGGATAATTATTTTGCAGCTTTGAACTCAGCTGTATTTAGTGATGGTTCTTTTTGCTATATTCCAAAAGGTGTTCGTTGCCCAATGGAATTATCAACCTACTTTAGAATTAATGCTGCTAATACAGGACAGTTTGAAAGAACATTAATTGTTGCCGACGATGATTCTTATGTAAGTTATTTGGAAGGCTGTACAGCTCCTCAACGTGATGAAAATCAGCTGCATGCTGCTATTGTCGAGATTGTAGCCGCAAAAAATTCAGAAGTTAAATATTCAACAGTTCAAAATTGGTATCCAGGTGATAAAAATGGGAAGGGTGGTATTTACAACTTTGTTACAAAGCGCGGTAAATGTGCCGGGGAGAATTCAAAAATTTCTTGGACTCAAGTGGAAACCGGATCTGCAATTACCTGGAAATATCCAAGTTGTTTATTATTGGGTGACAACTCGGTTGGTGAATTCTATTCTGTTGCTGTGACAAATAATCATCAGCAGGCGGATACGGGAACTAAAATGATTCATATTGGTAAAAACACAAAAAGTATTATAGTATCGAAAGGTATATCTGCAGGGTTGAGCCAGAATAGCTACCGTGGTTTGGTAAAAGTTGTTAAAAACGCGACTAATTCTCGAAATTTTTCTCAATGTGATAGTCTGTTACTAGGAGATAAATGTGGAGCACACACTTTCCCTTACATTGAAGTTGATAATAAAGATTCAATAGTAGAACATGAGGCTACAACTTCCAAGATTGGTGAAGATCAAATATTTTACTGTAATCAGCGTGGAATAAAAACAGAAGATGCTATTGGTTTAATTGTTAATGGTTATGCCAAGGAAGTATTAAATAAACTACCCATGGAGTTTGCCGTTGAAGCTCAGAAACTTCTTCAAATAAGCTTAGAAGGAAGTGTTGGATAAAATTGATAAAACAATAGAAAATTTACAAACAAAGTACACCATGTTAAGTATTAAAAATTTACATGCAAATATAGAAGGAAAAGAAATTCTGAAGGGAATTAATTTAGAAGTAAAAGCAGGAGAAGTACATGCAATTATGGGTCCTAATGGATCAGGAAAAAGCACTCTAGCTTCTGTTTTAGCAGGAAGAGAGTTATTTGAGGTTACCGAAGGTAAGGTAAACTATTTTGGCAATGATCTTTTGGATTTATCTCCTGAAGAAAGAGCGAGTGAAGGTATATTTCTTGGATTCCAGTATCCAATAGAAATCCCGGGTGTTAGTATGGTTAACTTTATGAAAACTGCGGTAAATGAACAACGTAAACATAAAGGTTTAGATCCATTGTCTTCCTCCGATTTTTTGAAATTAATGCGTGAAAAGAAAGAGTTAGTGGAATTAGATGCTGCATTAGCAAACAGATCTGTTAACGAGGGTTTTTCGGGTGGTGAGAAAAAACGAAATGAGATTTTTCAAATGGCTATGCTTGAACCTAAATTATCAATTCTTGATGAAACCGATTCAGGTTTAGATATCGACGCGCTTAGAATTGTTGCAAATGGGGTAAATAAATTAAAATCATCAGAAAATGCAACTATAGTAATTACACACTACCAAAGATTATTGGACTATATAGTTCCAGATCATGTCCATGTACTCTATAATGGTAAAATTATTAAATCAGGAGGTAAAGAGTTAGCTTTGGAACTCGAAGAAAAGGGATATGACTGGTTAAAAAAAGGTGAGACTGTATAATAGTTTAGAGGATAGAGTCGGATTTTAAAAAGCAAATTTATGAGCTTGGAAACAGTTAAAATAGAAATGAAAGATAGGTTCATCGAAATATATCAAGAAAACCAGGAATTACTGAAATTGGATTCTCCTGAATATATAAATGTTCTTAGAGAGAAAGCTTTTGAGCAATTTAAAAATCTTGGAATTCCAGATAAGAAAAATGAACAATATAAATATACTGACCTAAATACAGAATTTGAGAATACCTATAAAACTTATATTTCACCTAAGAATATTAAATTTCAAATTAATGATATTTTCCGATGCGATGTACCTGAGTTAAATACAAAGGTTATTCTCTTGTTAAATGGTTGGTATTACGATAGAGAAAATCTAATACATGAGCTTCCGGGTGGTGCTATAATTGGTAGCTTTCAGAAAGCAGCGGAACTGTATCCAGATTTAGTAAAAGAGCATTTTACAAAATACGCTGTATCAGATACAGATGGTATGGTTGCTCTAAATACTGCTTTTGTGAAAGATGGATTGTTTTTATATGTTCCGAAGGGAATAGTCATAGAAAAACCAATACAGATAATAAATATATTGATGGATGAGGAAGAGGGTTTCACTCAGCATAGAAATTTATACATTCTAGAGGAAAACAGTCAGGCTTCGGTAGTTGTTTGTGATCATACACTATCCACACCCAATTTTTTAACAAACTCTGTATCTGAGTTTTACATTGGCGAAAATGCATCCTTAGATTATTCAAGAATGCAAAATGAACATAATGGATCAAAACAAGTTTCGCATCTATTTTTTAGTCAACAGAGAAATAGCCGTGTAAATGCAAATACGGTAACTTTGCACGGCGGATTAATTAGGAATAATGTTAATGTACTTTTAAATGGAGAGGGCTGTGAAAACAGCACCTATGGACTTTACCTTACTGACAAAGGTCAACATATCGATAATTATGTTTTCATGGATCATGCGTATCCAAATTGTACCAGCAATCAATTGTTTAAAGGAGTTTTAGATGATTTTGCTACGGGTGCATTCAATGGAAAAGTATTGGTAAGAAAAGATGCACAAAAAACATTAGCATTCCAAGCTAATAATAACATCTTGTTAACTGATGATACTGATATTAATACCAAACCGCAGTTAGAGATCTATGCCGACGATGTAAAGTGCAGTCATGGAGCCACTGTGGGTCAGTTAGATGAAGATGCAATGTTTTATTTGCGGGCGCGTGGTATTCCACAGAAGGAAGCAAAATTATTACTGATGTATGCATTTGCAAACGATGTTATAAAGGCAATTCAAGTTCCTGCTTTGCAAGAGCGAATACAAGATTTAGTTGATAAAAGACTGCGTGGAGAATTATCCCGTTGTAATTCGTGTCAAATGCATTGCTGTTAATGAAACTAAGATTTGTAATGCAAATCGTCAAGTTGAATTAATCCCGAGTTTTTAATCGAGGGATCAATATTTTCAAAATAAAAATGAGTCTAGATATTCAAAAAATTCGTAATGACTTTCCAATATTGAGTCAAGAGGTTTATAAAAAACCTTTGGTTTATTTCGATAATGGAGCAACTACGCAAAAGCCCCAAGCGGTTATTGATGAGGAGATTAGAATCTATTCAAAAGAAAATAGTAATATTCATCGTGGAGTGCATTATCTAAGTGAGCAACTTACACAACGATATGAAGATGCTCGAAAAGTGGTTCAACAGTTCATTCATGCTGGACATGATCACGAAGTGATTTTTACCAGCGGAACAACAGAATCTATTAATACTATAGCTTTTTCTTTTGGTGAACAATTCATTAGCGAGGGTGATGAAATTATCATTTCAACACTTGAACATCATGCTAATATTGTTCCGTGGCAAATGCTTTGCGAACGAAAAAAAGCAATTCTGAAAGTAATACCAATTAATGATAATGGAGAATTACTTTTAGATGAATATGAAAACTTGATATCACAAAAAACAAAAATTATTTCTGTTAATTATGCTTCCAATGCATTGGGAACAGTTAATGATATTAAAAAAATTATTGAAATAGCTCATCAACAAGATATTCCTGTTTTAATTGATGGAGCCCAAATCGTTCAGCATGGTGAAGTCGACGTGCAGGAACTAGATTGTGACTTTTTTGTATTCTCTGGTCATAAAATTTATGGACCAAACGGTATAGGTGTCTTGTACGGTAAGGAAAAATGGTTGAATAAGATGCCACCATTCATGACAGGTGGAGAAATGATTAAAAAGGTAACTTTCGAAAAAACAACATTTAACGAATTACCATTTAAATTTGAGGCAGGAACTCCTAACTATGTTGCTGCAATAGGGTTGGCTACAGCAATTAATTATGTTCAGAATATTGGTTTAGAGGCAATAGCTGAATACGAAAAGGATTTACTCGATTACGCAACTGAAAAGTTAAAGTCCATCGAAGGATTAAAAATTATCGGTACTGCCCAGGAAAAAGTAAGTGTCATTTCTTTTAATCTCGAAAACATTCATCATTTTGATGCAGGAATGGTTATCGATAAAATGGGAATTGCGGTTCGTACAGGGCATCATTGTGCCGAACCATTAATGAAGCGATTCAATATTGAAGGAACAATCAGAGCATCATTTTCGTTTTACAATACAAAGGAAGAAATTGATAAATTGTATGATGCCATTTTAATAGTTAAACAAATGTTTGGTTAATTTTGTATAAAAAAGAGCAGTATGACTTTAAACGAACGACAAGACGAAATAATTGAAGAGTTTTCAATTTTTGACGACTGGATGGATAAATACAATTATCTCATTGAGTTAAGTAAAGATCTTCCTGAGATAGATCCAAAATATAAAACCAATGAATATTTAATTGAAGGCTGTCAGTCGAAAGTATGGTTATTTGCTGATATGGAAGGCGAAAAAGTAAAATACTCTGCCGATAGCGATGCAATTATAACGAAAGGTATAGCGGCTTTACTAATTCGTGTTTTAGATGGACAAAAGCCATCTGATATTTTAAATAATGATTTATATTTTTTAGACAAAATTGGTTTACAACAAAACTTATCGCCAACTCGTTCGAATGGTTTATTAGCTATGGTTAAACAGATGAAGCTATATGCAATGGCATATCAAGCTAAGATGGAAAAATAGGAGGAAAAAAGATGGATCCAAATGAATTAATGGCTCTTGAAGCGGAGATAGTAAAAACATTGAAAGATATTTATGATCCTGAAATACCAGTAAATATATATGACCTGGGATTAATTTATGCTATTGATGTTGATGATGATAAAAACGTTGAAGTAAAAATGACTCTGACTGCACCAAACTGTCCAATGGCCGATCAGTTACTAGGTGAGGTAAACGAAAAAACAAACGCCATTGAGGGAGTAAAAGAAGCAAAAATAAACCTTGTTTTTGACCCGCCTTGGGATAAAAGCCTTATGAGCGAAGAAGCGATGTTGGATTTGGGATTGCTTTAGGATCTGATAATAATAACTAAATTTATTGATTAGTTTTGATCTAATAAAGCTTTATGTTACATTCTTCAAGCCTCGTGCTGCATACTTCAGGGATTTTGAATCATCATGTTTTATTTTTAGTTTTATTCTAAAATAAAATGCATGAAAGATTTTAAGAAGCTTAATGTTTGGCAAAAAGGAATCGATTTAGTTACTTCTATTTATAAAATTTCAAAAAACTTCCCTTCTGAAGAAAAATATGGTTTATCTAGTCAAATTACACGGGCAGCGGTATCCATACCTTCAAATATTGCAGAAGGAAGTAGTAGATTTAGTGAAAAAGATTATTTTCGATTTTTGGAAATTGCTCTTGGTTCTGCTTTTGAGCTGGAAACTCAATTAATGATTGTTGAGAAATTATAATTTGCAAATACAAATGAATTAGCCCGATTAATTGATGAAACCAAAAATGTTCAGAAAATGCTCTCCGGTTTAATGAGCAAACTTAAACGTTCTTGAAGCATGAAGCATTTGGCACGTAGCATGAAGCTGTACCTATGAAAAACAAATCCAAAATAAGTGCGCTAATAAAAAACAAGGCTAAAGAACTTGGCTTCTCTGCTGTCGGTATTTCCAAAGCTGATTATCTCGAAAAAGAATCAAAACAATTAAAAGAATGGCTCGATAAAGGTTTTCATGGCGAAATGCAATACATGGAAAATCATTTTGAAAAGCGTACTGATCCAAGAAAACTGGTTGAAGGAGCTAAATCAGTCATTTCTGTATTATACAATTACTATCCCAAAAAGCAACAAAAAGAAGATACCTTTAAAATCTCTAAATATGCATATGGCAGAGATTACCACTTTGTTTTAAAAGAGAAACTTTTTGAACTTTTGGAGTTCATAAAAACTGAATTTGGTGATTTGTCAGGTAGAGCATTTGTCGATTCAGCGCCAGTGATGGATAAAGTCTGGGCTGCAAAATCAGGCTTAGGCTGGATCGGAAAAAACACGAATTTAATTTCAAAAGAATTTGGCTCGTTTCAATTTATAGGGGAACTTATTTTAGATTTGGAATTAGAATATGACCAATCAATAAAGGATTACTGTGGAAATTGCGCTAAATGCATTGATGCCTGCCCAACAAATGCATTAAGCTCTTATGAATTGGATGCACGAAGATGTATATCTTATCTAACCATTGAAAAGAAGGGTGATATACCAAATGAATTTAAAGGAAAACTAAACAATTGGATTTTTGGATGCGACATTTGCCAGGATGTTTGCCCCTGGAACTCAAAATCAAAACCACATTATGAGCCTCAATTTAATAGTCTTAAAGAACTTCAAAATCTAAGAAAAGAGGATTGGCAAAGCATAGATAAAGTAAGTTATAAAAAACTTTTTAAGAGCACTCCATTTGAACGAAACAAGTTTGAAGGTTTAAAACGAAATATTGATTTCTTAGAATAATAATTAAATTATCAATAGATTAATAGAATTATTCACCAATTATTTTGACTGCTCCCATATTGGTATACTAAAATTTATAGGTTAAACCAACCCCAAACACTTCTTTAAACTGAAGGTCCTGAATCATATCATCATCGTAAACCAGATGAGTATTTAGATTCGCAGACAAGTAATCGTTAATTTTCATGTTAATCATGACTTTCCAGTCAAGATCGACATTTTGTATGTTTTCTATATAGTTTGTAAATAATCCTAAGGTAGAGTTAAAAGTTACATTTTTCATAATCTCCTTTTTTACTCCAATGGCGGCTGAACCTCCCAGTTCCATTCTGGATTTGGATCCTGGATCAACACCAAATGCACCTCTTGCTGATAAAGTATCATCCAAAACCATGGTTAATTTTCCGGCAATAGGAGATAGTACAGCATAAAAAGCCTCGTTTGGTTTATATTCCATACCTAAGGCTGCTTGTAAATAACCTGGGGCTAAAAACTTAGATATTACATAACTGGTATCTGGATCTGATTCATATTTTAATCCTTCGTTCATTTGAGTTTTAAAGTTAAGCATGGCGCTCACAAAAAACGTTTTAGAAATTTTACGTCCATATTTCGAAATGAAATCAATATGATCGTCTGTCTTTCTAATATCCTGATCTCCCTGCTTTTGAATTCCATATCCTATGTCAAGTGTATTTGCCCAATCATTTTTATCCTTGGAATAGTTTAGTGAAAGATTTAATAAGCCATTAAAAGCATATGAATTTTCACCACCAGGAGCCCAGTTAGTTAATGAAACTTGTGAAAAGTTAACAGATGTAACACCATTAAATTTCCAATACTGCAATGTGTCAGTTTGTTCCTGTGCTTTAAGAATATTACTGGAGAATAAGACTAGTGTAATTAATAAGGTAGCTTTTTTAATCATTTTATTCGGTATTTAATTTTTAACATAGTTTAATACAAATTGAATTTTAAATTGTTCAGGGGCTTACTCTAAGTTAATTAGAAAGTATAGAAATAACAATATTTCGCTTAGTTCTAGGTCCATCAAACTCGCAAAAGAAAATATTTTGCCAGGTCGATAAACCCATTTTGCCATCAACAATGGGTACAGTTTCACTTGGTCCTATAATCCCAGCTTTTAGATGTGCATCGCCATTACTATCCTGTGAATCATGGAGCCAAACTCCAGATGGAATTAGTTTCCGTAATAAATTAATAACATCATTTTGAACTGAATCATCCCAATTTTCCTGAATCATAATAGCGGCTGTTGCTCCTTGGGAATAAATATTTACGATGCCATTTTTAATTTTACTTTCGAAAACCAATAGTTCAACTTGATTTGTTATATCATAAAGACCATTTTGTTTGTCAGTGGATATTTGTATGATTTGTTGCATAATATCAGTAAATTTGATACAATTTTATAGCTAAGCTAATCAAATATGAATTATAAGTCAACAGCATATGCATCATTCGATGGAATGAAACTTTCTGGTTATTTATGGGAACCCCAAAATACACCCAAAGCTATAATTAATCTGGTTCATGGATTTGGTGAATATATGGAACGTTATGATCCATGGGCCATGAAATTTGTTGAAAAAGGATATCTAGTTCATGCCATAGATTATCGAGGGCATGGTAAATCGGATGGTAGAAGAGGTCACATATCAAGGTTTAATGATTTTCTAGAAGATATTGATGTACTAATTAAAGAATCAAAAAAATTATTTCCAGATTTACCTCAATTTATATACGGACATAGTTTAGGAGGGAATATTGTTACAAATTATATTTTAAAGAAAGATGATGAGTTTAAAGGAGCAATAATTTCTTCTCCATGGTATAAATTGGCATTTAATCCTTCTTATTTAACCCTTCTTCTAGCGAGAATTATGAACAAAGTGTATCCAAAGTTTACACAAAATTCAAAATTGGAGGTTGTAGGTTTAACGCACGATGAAAGTATTGTTGGCCAATACATAAAAGACTCGTTAATTCATGAAAAAATTTCGGCACGGATGTTTTTCGAAATTTACAAGGCCGGGCATTGGGCAATTGATAATGCAGATAAGATTAATATGCCGATTCTGATCCAACACGGAAATGGCGACAACATCACTTCTCATGTTGCTAGCAGAGGATTTTTTGAAAAGGCCAAAAAATTAGGAAAGGAAATTGAATACAAAGAATGGGATGGATTGTATCATGAATTGCATAACGAATTGGAAAAGGATGAAATTTTTGAATATATTTTAAAATGGGTAGAAAAAAGCTTAAATAGCTAAAGGTTAATATAATGAATGAATTTCGCACTAAAATAGAACCAAAACCATCCAGAAACAAAATTAATTACCAAACACCAGTTTTGTTCATGGGTTCTTGTTTTACCGAAAATATTGGGAATAAGATGGTCGATTTAAAGTTTCCAGTTATGGTAAATCCATTTGGAGTTTTGTATAATCCAGTTTCCCTCAGACAAAGTATAGAGATTATTCTAGATAAAAGAGATTTTGAAGAAAACGATTTGATTTTCTTTAATGAACAATGGATAAGTTTTTATCACGATACAGAGTTTTCGAATCCTGAAAAAAAGAAAGCTTTAACAAAAATTAATGAAACACTAAATCAATCCAGGGTACATCTAAAAAATGCAAAATATTTAATTCTTAGCTTCGGAACTGCTTGGGTGTATGAATATAAAAAGTTTGGTAAAGTAGTTTCAAATTGTCACAAGATACCTTCCAAAGAGTTTGTTAGATATAAACTAGGTGTTGAAGATATTTTTGTCCAATGGGCAAAGCTAATCAACAGGTTAGAAGATTTTAATCCTGATTTAAAAATAATTTTTACTGTAAGTCCGATAAGGCATTGGAAAGATGGTGCTGTGGAGAATCAACTAAGTAAATCAACATTATTATTAGCTATTCATCAATTAAAAAAGATTTTCGAAAATGTTGAATATTATCCTTCATATGAAATTATGATGGATGATTTGCGCGATTATAGGTTTTATGCCGACGATATGTTGCACCCTTCTAAAGTTGCGATAGAATATATATGGGAACATTTCGTTGTTACTTACCTCGATGAAGAAACAAAAGAGATTCTAAAAGAGGTAAATAAAATTATTCTTGCTGATAATCATCGTCCATTAAATCCAAATACAGTAAGTCATAAAGATTTTATTAAAAACCTGAAAAAAGAAAAGGAAAGAATTACTGGTAAATATCCATTTATTCGATTTAATAAAAGCTAATTTTTACGATTTGAACAAGTTGTTTAATAAATTGTTTTTAAAAATAAACAAATCTTGAGTCGGATCATGAAATTAAAAATAGTTGTATTAAGCCTTTTATTATGAATTTACTATAGTTCCTATAGCCAGAGTTACAATGGGACAATTGAGGGAAGGATATTTAATAGTAAAAATAACGAGCCAATTCCTTTTGCTAATGTAGTTATTTTTCAAACAAATACAGGTTCGGCTTCAAATTTCGATGGTGAATTTAAGTTTACCGGAATTCAACCTGGATTTTTTAGGATTCAAGTTTCGGCTGTTGGTTTTGATACATATGTTTCTCCTGAAATAATTGTTTCTAATGCAAGAACCGTTAATATTGATATTCCCTTGGATCAAGCAAATATACAATTAGATGAGGTTGTGGTGAAACCTTCCGCATTTCGAAAAACAGAAGAAAGTCCTGTTTCTCTAAGAGTCATTGGAGTGCAAGAAATTGAGAAAATACCAGGAGCCAATCGTGATATATCAAAAGTTATTCAATCTTTTCCTGGAGTAGCCTCAACGCCCGCACAGAGAAACGATGTTATTGTTCGTGGAGGAGGTCCAAGCGAAAATTCATTTTTTTTAGATGATGTTGAGATTCCGAACATAAATCATTTTGCGACACAAGGTGCATCTGGAGGTCCGGTTGGAATTTTAAATGTTGATTTTATTCGCGAGGTAAATTTATATTCTGGAGCCTTTCCTGCAAACAGGGGCGATGCATTAAGTTCTATTATTGAATTTAAGCAAAAAGACGGAAATTCTGAGAAACTTGAGATTCAAGGATCATTAGGTTCTTCAGAAGTTGCTTTAACCATAGATGGACCTTTAGGGGAGAAAACATCTTTCATATTTTCTGCTCGAAGATCTTATTTGCAATTATTATTTTCAGTACTTGAACTTCCTTTTTTACCTACTTTCAACGATGCACAGTTTAAGATTAAAACTCGATTTAATCAGAAAAGCGAATTAACTCTTATAGGCTTAGCAGCTTACGATGTTTCGGAACTTAATTTAGAAGCCAACGAAACAGATTTACAGCAATATATACTTAATTATTTGCCTGTGAATGAACAATGGACTTATACCTTAGGTGCTGTTTATAAACATTATCGGGAAAAAAGTTACGGTACATGGGTTTTAAGCCGAAGTTATTTAAACAATTATTCTTATAAATACAGAAACAATATAGAGGTAGATTCTTTGTTAACATTCGATTACCTATCAACAGAAGCGGAAAACAAATTTCGTTACGAAAACACAACAAGAACCGACAATGGATTAAAATTTAATATTGGTGCTGGATTAGAATATGCACAATATACTAATAATACTTATAGGCAAGATATTGTTGGGTTAACCAGGGTGATAACTGATTATGATATAATGCTTGATCTTTGGAAATGGTCTTTATTCGGACAAATAAGTAAAGATTTCTATCAAAAAAGATTAATTGTATCTTTAGGTTTAAGGTCTGATGCAAATAACTATTCTTCGAGTATGTCCAATTTGTTAGATCAAATTTCACCAAGAATATCTGCTTCTTATAAGATTTTGTCCGAGCTTTCAATAAATTTTAATACAGGTCGATATTATCAATTGCCAGCATATACTACTTTAGGTTTTAGCAATACAGCAGGTGATTTTTTAAATAAGAAGAACGGATTAAGATATGTGTCTGTAGATCATGTAGTAGGAGGCTTTGAATACCTTCCAACAGATCAGTCATTTTTATCCATTGAAGGGTTTTATAAATACTATCGTGATTATCCATTTTCCGCTAATGATTCTATTTCTATCGCAAACAAAGGAGCCGATTTTGGAACTTTTGGCGACGAAGAGGTTCTTTCTATTGCAGATGGGCGTTCATATGGTGTCGAACTACTGGCAAGGCATAAAGATTTATGGGGATTCAATACCGTATTATCCTATACATTTGTAAGAAGTGAATTTAAGGATTTTGATGATAATCTTAGTTTTAATTCTGATTATATATCGAGTGCATGGGATAACATTCATCTATTAAATATCACTGCAACTAAAGATTTCAAAAGAAATTGGCAATTTGGATTTAAATGGCGTTTTGTTGGAGGTTCGCCATTCACACCCATTGATGAGTACAAAACAAGTTTAATTTCTGCTTGGGACGCAAGGGGTAGAGAATATCTTGATTTTTCTCAACTGAATTCCTCAAGATTAAATGCTTTTCATCAACTGGACATAAGGGTCGATAAACAATATTTTTATAAAAAATGGTCTTTAATGTTATATCTTGATATTCAGAATGTATATAATTTTCAATCTGATCAACCCGATAAATTTGTTCCTGTAACAGATACAAATGGAAATTTCGTTGTGGATCCTGCTAATCCTGATCGTTATTTAATGAAAACAATTGTTGATCAAGGTTCAGGAACTATTTTACCAACACTCGGAATAATTATTCAACTATAAGCAGCATAGCAATGTTTAACATCTAAAAATTGATTTAAACTATTTTAGCAAGCACGCCAGTAAAAAAAATAAGATCAGCCCACGGACTGATCTTATTTTCAAACAGAAAAGAATCCTAAATTAAGCATTAACTATTTAGTTCCATATTAAAGTTTTAGTTTAGTGATCTTCTAGTATTTTCATGATGATTTCAGTAATATTAATTCTTATTTCAAATTACAAATACTTTTTGTAAACTGTCAACTTTTTTTTACGAGTGAATAAAAATTATTGATAAACGAAAAAAAGCTCAAATTTTTGAGCTCTTAGTGATTTTATTTATTCTATAAATAGTTTATTACATAGTTTTTAATATTTTCTCTAGATCTTCTGGTGTGTCAACACCAAGAGAATCAAAGTTTGTTTTCGCAACTTTAATTTTATATCCATTTTCTATCCATCGAAGCTGTTCCAATGATTCTGCTTTCTCAAGAAGGGATTGTTTTAACTTGGTCAATTTAAGAAGGGTTTCTGTTTTATAGGCATACATACCAATATGTCTATAGTATTCATGCTTTTTAATCCAATCTGATTTTGCATTATTTCGTAGATAGGGAATTGGACAACGGCTAAAACAAATCGCATTCATATATTTGTCCAGAATTACCTTTGGTTTGTTCTCATCAAAAATGTCTTCCGAATTTTCAATAATTTTTACCAGCGTTGCAATTTCTGTTGTATTATCTTTAAAGCATGTTTTGATTTCAGCAATTTGCTCTGGTCGTATAAAGGGTTCATCACCTTGGATGTTAATCACAACGTCAAAGTCAATGTTTAGCTCGTTTTGGATTATTTGAATAGCTTCCGCTAATCGGTCTGTTCCACTTTCATGTTTACTGTTAGTTAAAACAACTTTTCCTCCAAAACCAACAACTTCATCATAGATTCTTTGATTATCGGTTGCCACATAAACAAATTCTAAGGATCTTTTACATTGTTCATAAACTCTTTGAATCATTGTTTTTCCCTTGATGTCAACCAATGGTTTACCAGGGAAACGACTAGAAGCAAAACGTGCAGGAATAATTCCTATAAATTTCATCCGTTTATATATTTGTCTTAAACAAAAATACGATTTTAAAACTCAAAATTCAGAACTTATAACTCAAAACTATTTATCTGCCTTAATGACAGTAAAAATTTCTTAAATCTTGTTAA
>PKTC01000160.1 GCA_002869305.1 Marinilabiliales bacterium | reverse complement strand
TCTTAGCAATTTTTGCAATTTTTATTGCTTGTTTAGGTTTATTCGGTTTGGCTTCTTTTTCTGTTAAACAGAGACAAAAAGAAATAGGAATTAGAAAGGTTTTAGGTCAATCAGTATTCAAAATTATTCTAATGTTCATTTATGATGTTAATAAATTGATATTGTTATCATTTGTTATTTCTATTCCGATATCTATTTATGTTTTGAATAAGTGGCTCCATAATTTTGCTTATCACATAACCATCGATTGGGTGCTCATATTTGTTTCCGGAATTTTAGCATTTTTTGTAGCGATTGGCACAGTTATCATTCATGCTTATAGTTTAGCCGTTTCAAATCCTGTTGATTCTTTACGAAATGAATAGAGTAACACTTTGTTGATAATTAAGTTAATATAAGAAATTATGCTCATAAATTATTTAAAAGTTTCGTTGAGATTTCTAGTAAGAAACAAATTGTTTTCTCTTATTAATATCATTGGTTTGGCAATTGGAATGGCAGCAACCATACTCATTTTGCTTTGGGTATTTGACGAAATTTCTTTTGATCGGTATCATATAAATTATAAATCAATTTATAGAGTTGTTTCGGTACGAAATTTAGGCAATGAAATTACTGATAATGCCCGTACACCTAATCCATTGGGACCTGAAGCTAAAGAATATTTCCCCGAAATTCAAAACTTTTTTAGATACCAAGGAGTTGAAGCTTGGCCCTTGAAAACCAAAGATATTTCAACTATTGAGGAAGTCCTTGCTTGTGCCGATCCAGCAATCTTTGATATGCTAGGCTTCAAGTTTATTCACGGTGACAAGTCATCTGCCTTTTCATTGCCAAATTCTATGGTAATTACAATTGGAATGGCTAATCGTTTTTTTGGTAAAACAGATGTGATTGGCGAAACTATAACTCTTTTTGAAAATGAAGAATTTACCATTACTGGAATAATAGACATTATTCCTGAAAATTCTCATATCATGTTTGATTGTATTATTCCTATTTCAAACTTTGGACGATACTGGCATCAGGATCTTAATGAATGGGAAAGTGGTATGTTTTACACTTATATTCAAATACGGGAAAAAACCAATTCAGAAATTTTAAGTAACCTTCTTTTTGAAAATTTTAAATCTCAATTGGAAATTCGCAATATTGAAGGGATTAAACTTCAAAAGTTAAGAGATATACATTTAAACTCTGATCACATTGAACTAGATTTAGATAATTACAACAAAGGAAATAAATCGCTGGTTTATTTGTTTATTGTAATCGCGATTGGAATTTTAATTATAGCTTGTATAAATTTTATTAATCTTTCTACTGCAGGTTCAATAATTCGCTTTAAGGAGATTTATATAAGAAAAGTAATTGGATCACTCAAAAAGCAATTAGTGTTTCAATTTATTAGTGAAAGTGTTCTCATTTCTTTTATCGCCCATATTCTTGCCATGTTTATTGTTGAAATTTTTATCTCATCTTTCAACCAGCTTACTAATAAGCATTTAGTTATTGATTATACTAATCCTTTTCTTCTAATCATTATTATTTTTATGATCCTGATAACAGGAATAGGAGCAGGTGCTTTTCCAGCATTTTACCTATCACAATCATACAAAATTAAAGGTGTAAGTGTTTCTAAAATGATCACTGCATTGTCCAATAAACTAAATATTAGGAAAGTGCTTGTAGTTTTTCAGTTTGTAATTTCGTCAACTTTAATTATTAGTTCTCTCTTTATATACAAACAGATTAATTATGCTCAAAACAAAGACCTAGGATACGATTATAAAAATATTGTAAGGTTATACAGGACGCGCACCTTTATGGAAAACTTAGAGGTTAAAAAGAGAATTCTTTTAGAACATCCAAATGTGATAAATATTTCCGGGTCTCACAGTATTTTTAATTTTGGAGAAGGTGAAGAAAATATTGTGTGGGAAGGCAAGGAACCAGATATAGACTTTGTAATTTATCAATTGAGCATTGATTATGAGTTTATAAATACCTATGGATTAAAGATAATTGATGGTCGTGGGTTCTCCGAAGATTTTAGTACTGATACCTCTAATTATATTTTAAACGAAACAGCAATTAAGGCAATGAACATAAAAGATCCTATTGGTAAAAGAATTAGTTTTCTTTGAAAAGAAGGTTTAATTGTAGGTATAGTTAAAGATTTTCACCAAACTTCACTTCACGACCCAATTAGACCAATGATTTTTTATATAGACTATGATGTT
>PKTC01000386.1 GCA_002869305.1 Marinilabiliales bacterium | reverse complement strand
GATAATTACATAGACCTTGTGTAGCCATTCCAACAGTATAGATATTCATTCTATTCGTGCCAACACCCATAATTCCTCTTAATCCACCGGTACCAAATTCAAGATCTTTATAAAAAGCTTCGATAAGCTCTGTTTCATCATTTTGTATTAATTCATTTATATCGGTCTTGGACTTTTCATCAATACTTGATTTTAGCCAAGATTCTGCTTTAGATTTAACAATGTTAAGTAATTCTTTTTCAGACATACTATTAGATTTTAGATCTGGTTAAAACCAGATTTTCTGTTGATGTTAAAGTTAAGAAATTGATTTCTGGAAAACGAAATCCAAATTTAATTATTATTTAAATTTTTAAAGAATTCGTTTAAACTATCTTGCCAATATGGAATTTCCAAATGAAAAGTTTTTTTGATTTTACCTTTATTTAATACACTATAGAAGGGACGTTTTACGGGTGTCGGGTATTCTTTTGATTCTATAGGTATAATCTTGCATTTGGAATAGGATTTATCTACAATGATCTTTGCAAAATCATACCAACTGCAAACTCCTTCATTTGAATAATGATAAACTCCTTTAGCGAAATTATTTTCTCGTATTGATTGATCTACAATCTGAAAAATAGCTATTGCAAGATCAAATGCATAGGTTGGTGTACCAATTTGATCATATACAACACTTAAAGATTCCTTCTCCTTTGAAAGTTTGTGAATGGTTTTAGCAAAATTATTCTTAAAAGTTGAATATAGCCAAGAAGTTCTTATCACAATTGTTTTGTCGTGTTTTAGAGCAATTCTTTCTCCCTCTAGCTTTGAGCTTCCATATACAGATGTTGGACTTGTAGGCATTTCTTCTGTGTATGGCAAGTGATTATTCCCATCAAACACATAATCTGTTGAAATATGAATAAATTTAGTATGACTTTTTTCAATCGAATCAACAATATTTTTTACACAAGTAGAATTAATCTTAATTGCACTATCCTTATCTGATTCTGCTAGATCAACATTCGTGTAAGCTGCACAGTTAATAATAAAATCAAAGGAGTGATCTTGAATAAATTTCTTTAGAAAAATTAAATTGGAAAGATCGAGTGTTTCAATATCAGTAAACTCAAAATTGATTGGTTTATCGAATTTATAAAGGGCTTTTTTATAAATATGTTTTAGTTCACTACCTAATTGTCCATTGGCTCCGGTTACCAGAATACTAATAATGTTTAACTAAAATTTAAAGTTTTTTTCAGATTCTTTAAGCGTTGGCAATACTTTATCTTTTGCCGAAATAACTGCTTCATTGGTTTTTATTTTCCAATCGATTGCCAACTTAGGATCGTTATAATTTATTCCACGTTCCGATCCTGGCTTATAATATTGATCTGTTTTGTAAAATACAACAGCCGTTTCACTAAGTACAGAAAAACCATGAGCAAACCCCTTTGGTATAAAAAGTTGTTTTTTATTCTCACAAGAAAGTTCGATTGGGAAATGTTTTCCGTATGTTGGGGATTTCTCTCGTAAGTCAATCACAACATCTAAAATTGTGCCATCCAAAACACGAATCAATTTGGATTGAGCATAAGGTTCCAGTTGATAATGCAAACCACGGATGGTTCCATAAACTGATTTTGATTGATTATCTTGAACGAAATCAATATCAGATAGTTCAGGAATTTTAATTTTATTATAACTCTCAAAAAAGTAGCCTCGACTGTCTTTAAAGACATTAGGTTGTATAATAAATAATCCAGGAAAATCCGTTTTTATTAGCTCCATAAGTTTAATTCATTTTGCAAGTAAAAATAAGAAAAGCTGGTGTATTTTAACACCAGCTTTAGAATATTTTATAATTAAAGCTAAATTAATTTTTAACTCTTGGTAGTTTCAAATGATCAATCTCTTGAGTAGAGATCTCTAGTATATACTTTATTTCTGACATCTTGTAGCTCTGGATTTAACCTATTACTAACAATTACATCCGAAATCTTTTTAAATTCATTCAGGTCTTTAATAACTCTTGAATTGTAAAATTCTTGTTCTTTCAAAACAGGCTCATAAACAATAACTTCAATACCTTTAGCTTTGATTCTTTTCATGATTCCTTGTATTGAAGAAGCCCTGAAATTATCAGAATCTGTTTTCATGGTTAATCTGTAAATACCTACTACTTTTGGGTTTTTTCTAAGAATCATATCTGCTATATGATCTTTTCGTGTTCTATTAGCATCCACAATTGCCGCAATAATATTATTTGGGACATCATCATAATTCGCTTTTAACTGCTTGGTATCTTTTGGTAGGCAATAACCACCATAACCAAAAGATGGATTATTATAATGATCTCCAATTCTGGGGTCTAACCCCACGCCTTCAATTATCTCCTTGGAATTTAATCCTCTTACTTCGGCATAAGTGTCTAATTCATTAAAGAAAGCAACTCTCATGGCAAGATAGGTATTTGAGAATAATTTTACTGCTTCGGCTTCAGTTGAACTAATAAACAGTGTTTTAACATCCTTTTTTATTGCTCCTTCTACTAATAAATTGGCAAATTTCTCAGCTCGCTCTGATTCCTCTCCAACGATTATTCTGGAAGGATATAAATTGTCATAAAGCGCTTTGCCCTCTCTTAAGAATTCTGGAGAAAAAATAATATTATCAACTGAGAATTTTTCTCTTACATCTATTGTATAACCAACAGGAACTGTTGATTTAATAATCATGACAGTTGTTGGGTTTATTGAAATAACATCTTGAATTACTCTTTCAACAGTGTCTGTATTAAAATAATTTCTTTCAACATCATAGTCCGTTGGTGTAGCAATAATTACATAATCTGCATCTTTATATGCTATTTCCTTATCCAAAGTAGCCAATAAATTCAATTCTCTTGTTTTAAAAAAATCTTCAATTTCAGTGTCAACAATTGGAGAAACTCTAGAATTAATTTGATCAACCTTTTTTTGGTCAATATCTAAAGCTACAACTTCATGTTTTTGTGATAATAATACAGCATTGGATAAACCAACATCTCCTGTTCCTGCTATGGCAATTTTCATATCTTATTGTATTTTAATTGTAACAAATATTATTGTCAAAAAAGTTTACGAACTTAAGAAGAATTATTTTTATTCAGAATTTTTTGCACACTTTTTAACATACTTTTAATCTTTTACAGTAATTTAATGCAGCCAAAAGTGAAATGGATTAAATGATTATGAATATATGTTAGATAAGGTAGACAAAAGAAAGATCTTAATAATTGATGAC
Source organism: Marinilabiliales bacterium (assembly GCA_002869305.1). GTDB lineage: Bacteria > Bacteroidota > Bacteroidia > Bacteroidales > UBA12077 > UBA12077. The sequence continues at coordinate 10,524 of PKTC01000386.1, read as the reverse complement.
GATGTTATATATCAACAAATACTAAGAAAGTTACTTTGTAGTACTTACAATGTAATTTTAACTGGAGATTCTAAGGAGGCAATTGAATATTTGGAAAAATATGGATCTCCTGATTTGGTAATTGCAGATTTAAACTTACCTGGTTTAGATGGGATAGAACTGATTTCAACCATTAAAGAAAAATTGAATGCGAGTCAAACAAATATATTAGTTATATCTGGTATGGATGATGAAATTCTAAAAACCAATTTATTTCATTTAGGCGTTTCTGAATTTTTAACAAAACCAATCGAAAGGAAAAATTTAAAAGATAAAATTGATAATTTAATTGGATAAACTTTCCACCCTGTAATTATGCAAATAAAGCTTATTTGGAATAAGTAGAATACATATTTGATTAATATATGCTTTTTTTAGTATCTTTATTTTTAAATAATTAAATAAAAATTATACTTTTGCACACTGATTTAGTCTATAAATATTGTCTAACTTACTAAAAATTAATTAATTTACTTAAATGACTGAGAAAGAAGTGAACAAATCTGTTGAGCAAGAAGAAAATGTTGAGCAGAAGGAAAATGTGCAAGTTGAAGCATCTGAGAAGGTTGAAGAGACTGCAAAAGTAGAAGAAAAACCTGTTGCAAAAGCAGGTAAAGCAGATGATAAAGAAAAATCTGTTGTAGAATTTGCCACTCCTGATGATGATTTCGATTGGGATAACATTTCGAATGAAAGAGTTAACGTTCAAAATAAAGAACGTGAAGATTTTGAGAAATTGTATGATGAAACACTTTCAACAATTACTGAAAATGAAGTAATTGATGGAACTGTTGTTTCTATGAACAAACGCGAAGTTGTAATCAACATTGGTTACAAATCAGAAGGTGTTGTTAGTTTAAACGAATTTCGTTACAATCCTGAGTTAAAACCTGGTGATAAGGTTGAAGTTTATGTTGAAAGTCAAGAAGACAAAGATGGTCAGTTAGTACTTTCACATAAAAAAGCCAGAGCTTTACGTTCTTGGGATCGTGTTAATGAAGCACTGGAAAAAGATGAAATTATTAAAGGTTTCATTAAGTGCAGAACAAAAGGTGGTATGATCGTTGACGTATTTGGAATCGAAGCATTCTTACCTGGTTCGCAAATTGATGTTAAGCCTATCCGCGACTACGATGTATACGTAGAAAAAACTATGGAATTCAAGGTTGTAAAAATCAACCACGAATTTAAAAATGTTGTTGTTTCTCATAAAGCTCTTATTGAAGAGGAACTGGAGCAACAAAAGAAAGAAATTATTGCTAAATTAGAAAAAGGTCAGGTTCTTGAAGGAACTGTTAAAAATATTACTTCTTACGGTGTATTTATTGATCTTGGTGGTGTTGACGGATTAATTCATATCACCGACTTATCTTGGGGTCGAGTAAATCATCCAGAAGAAATAGTTCAATTAGACCAGAAATTGAATGTTGTAATTCTTGACTTTGATGATGATAAGAAACGAATTGCGCTTGGATTAAAACAATTAACTCCGCATCCATGGGATTCTTTAGACAAAGAACTTAAAGTTGGTGATTCTGTAAAAGGAAAAGTTGTTGTTTTAGCTGATTATGGTGCGTTTGTAGAAATTCAACCAGGTGTTGAAGGTCTTATTCACGTTTCTGAAATGTCATGGTCGCAGCACTTAAGAAGTGCTCAAGAATTCCTGCAAGTTGGAGATGAAGTAGAAGCACAAATTCTTACTTTAGATAGAGAAGAAAGAAAAATGTCTTTAGGTATTAAGCAACTTAAGACTGATCCTTGGAGTAATGTTGACGAGAAATATGCGGTTGGAACAAAACATTCAGCTACAGTTCGTAACTTTACTAACTTCGGTGTTTTCGTTGAAATTGAAGAAGGCGTTGATGGATTAATTCACATTTCTGATTTATCTTGGACTAAGAAGATTAAACATCCTGCAGAATTTACATCTATTGGAGAAGCTATTGAAGTAGTTGTTCTTGAAATAGATAAAGAAAATCGTAGATTAAGCCTAGGTCATAAACAATTAGAAGAAAATCCTTGGGATGTATTCGAAACAGTATTTACTGTAGGATCTATTCATGAAGGAACTGTTGTTGATGTATTTGATAAAGGTGCAGTTGTTGCATTACCATATGGTGTTGAAGGATTTGTAACTCCTAAGCACTTGGTAAAAGAAGATGGAAATTCAGCAAAAGTTGATGAAAAATTAGATTTCAAAGTGATAGAGTTTTCTAAGTCAGCAAAAAAGATTATCTTGTCACACAGTAGAGTTTTCGAAGATGAGAAAAAAGGAGAAGAAATAGCTGAAAGAAAGAAGAATACTGCTACTAAAAATAAAGCTGTTAAGAAAATCAAGTCAAATCTTGAAAAAACAACTTTAGGTGATATTTCTGAATTAGCTTCTCTTAAGAATGAGATGGAACAAGAGCAAAAGAAGGAAATAGCAGAGAAGAAAGCAGAAATGGATGCTAAGGAAGAAGCAAAGAAAACCGAACCTAAAGCAACCAAAGCAAAGGCAAAGCCAAAAGCTAAGAAAGAAGAAAAGGTAGAAGAGAAGGAAGTGAAGAAAGAAGACGCTAAAAAGGCAAAGCCAAAGGCTAATAAAGAAGAAGATAAAGCTGCTGAATAGCTCTTTATTTTAACTTAAAAACAAATTACAATGGAATTTAAGATTGAAAAACTCGAAAAGTACACCTTAATTCAAGTAATGGAAGAAAAGCTGGATACGAATGTGGCTCCAAGTTTGAAATCCGAACTGGTTTTGATCTCTGGAAAGGGTGAAAAAAACATTATACTTGATCTAAGTAATTGCAGGTATTGCGATTCTTCGGGATTAAGTGCTATTCTAGTTGCCAATCGACTTTGTAAAAACGCTAATGGAACGTTTGTTTTAACAGGATTAAATGATGCTGTTGACAGATTGATAACCATATCGCAGTTGGATACTGTTTTGAATATTGCATATTCTACTGAAGAAGCAGTTGATATTGTAAAGACAGAGGAAGAAAAAAAACAAAATAATGGTAAATAAACCAAAAATTTAGTTTGACTTTTGAATTAACAATATTAGGCAGTAGTTCAGCTGTACCAACTTCGAAAAGAAACTTAACCGCTCATGTACTCAACGTTCATGAGCGGTTTTTTTTAATAGATTGTGGCGAAGGCACTCAAATTCAAATTCGAAAAAACAAAATTCGATTTGGGAAGATCGATCATATATTTATTAGTCATTTGCATGGTGATCATATTTTTGGGCTCTTTGGATTGATTTCTACATTTAACTTACTCAATAGAGATAAAGATTTGCATATCTATGCTCATCCTGATTTGGAAAATATTATAAACAGGCATATCGAATATTTTGAAAGGTCAATTTCTTTTAAAATAGTTTATCATCATTTGAACCCGAAAGTTAATGAGGTAATTTTCGAGGATGATAAAGTAAAAGTTGAGACTATACCTTTAAAGCATAGAATTCCAACATGCGGTTTTAAGTTTACAGAGCAGCCATACCTGAGAAACTTGAGGAAAGATGTGGTTCAGATATATAATATTCCAATAAGTAAAATTCAGGAGATAAGGGAAGGCGCGGACTTCATGAATGATGCAGGTGAGCTAATCCCAAACTCCAGATTAACCTTACCTCCCTATAAAATAAGATCTTATGCGTATTGCACCGATACGGCTTATTCTGAAAAGATTGTACCGATTATTAGAGATGTAGATTTACTTTTTCATGAAGCAACGTTTGCTAAAAGTATGAAAAAGCAAGCTAAACTAACCTTTCATTCAACATCGGAGGATGCTGCTAATATTGCAAAAAAAGCGGCAGCAAAGAAATTGATATTAGGTCACTTCTCTGCTCGATACAAAGACGTTTCGCAAATCATAAATGAGGCAAAAGAAATTTTTGTGAACACTTTTTCTGCTGAAGATGGAGAAAAATATGAAGTAAATCTTGAACGACAAGAAAGTTAAATAAGGATTCGTATTTTATCTTCTAATATTTTCATTCAATAATATTATCTTTGCCACATTATTATTTTCAAGACCACCAAAAATACAAAAAATGCACGAAAAAATATTAATTCTTGACTTTGGATCACAATATACACAATTGATAGCCAGAAGAGTACGTGAGTTAAATGTGTATTGCGAAATTCATCCATTTAACAAAGTACCTGAATTAGATAAAAGTTGGAAAGGAGTTATACTTTCTGGTAGTCCATTTTCGGTTCGAGACAAAAATGCCCCAGTACCGGATTTGTCAAAAATTAAAAATGCTTACCCATTGCTGGGTGTTTGTTATGGTGCACAATTTTTAGCTCAAAATTATGGTGGCGAAGTTTTACCTTCAAAACATCGTGAGTATGGCAGAGCCCGATTAAACTACATTGATCATCAAGATAAATTGATGCAGGGCATAGAAATCGATACTCAAGTTTGGATGTCGCATGGAGATACCATTACCAAAATACCTGATAACTATCAGATAATAACAAGTACAAGCGATGTTAAATTTGGTGGTTTCAAAATTATGAATGAAGAAACTTATGGCATTCAATTTCACCCTGAAGTGTATCACACAACACAGGGTAAACAATTGCTTCAAAATTTTTTAGTTGATATTTGTGGTTGTAGTCAGGATTGGACTCCTTCTGCCTTTGCCGATGATACAATTAAAGGTTTAAAGGCTAAACTTATAAACGATAAAGTGGTATTAGGGTTGTCTGGTGGAGTAGATTCTTCTGTTGCCGCTGTTTTATTGCATAAAGCAATTGGTAAAAACTTAACATGTATATTTGTAGATAAAGGCTTGTTAAGAAAAAATGAGTTTAAAAAGGTTTTGGAATCATACAAAGATATGGGTTTAAATGTAATTGGCGTGGATGCAAAACAGCAGTTCTTGAGCCAATTAGCGGGAATATCTGATCCTGAAGGAAAAAGAAAGGTGATTGGAAGAGTCTTTATTGAAATATTTGATCAGGAAGCACATAAAATAAAAGATGTAAAATGGTTAGCTCAAGGTACAATATACCCTGATGTGATTGAATCAATTTCTGTGAATGGACCTTCGGCAACTATTAAATCGCATCATAATGTAGGAGGCTTACCGGAAAAAATGAACCTGAAAATTGTTGAACCTCTGAAACTCTTATTTAAAGACGAGGTTCGAAGAGTAGGTGCATCTATCGGAATAAAAAAGGAGCTTTTACAGAGACATCCATTCCCTGGTCCAGGACTTGCTATTCGAATATTAGGAGATATAACACCTGAAAAGGTTCAAATATTGCAGGAAGTGGATGATATTTATGTTGAAGGGCTCAAAGAATATGGACTTTATGATAAAGTCTGGCAAGCCGGAGTAATTTTGCTTCCTGTTCAATCGGTTGGAGTAATGGGCGATGAAAGAACATATGAAAATGCAGTAGCACTGCGAGCTGTTTCTTCAACAGACGGGATGACAGCGGATTGGTCGCATTTACCCTATGAGTTTTTAGCAGATATTTCAAACAAAATTATAAATAACGTAAAAGGAATTAATAGGGTGGTTTATGATATTAGTTCAAAACCACCTGCAACAATTGAATGGGAATAACACAATTGTTTTCTCTAGCTCAATAAATAATAATTTCAGTACCTTCATATCATAATGGAGAATAACATAGTTCAATATAAGGGATTTCTTGATTATAGTTTACTAAATAAACTGTTAATGGATTTTATAACCTATGTTAAGGACAAAAACATTGAAAACTATTATTTGAAAAAACTTCAGATAGTTATGGTTGAAATGCTGGAAAATAACTATCAGTATACACATCGTATCGAAGAGAAATTAATAGATGAAAACCTCGAACCTGAATTTAAAATACTAAGAACCGAAGAGGGATTTAAAGTAATTGCTTCAAATCCGATTTTAATTGAGGATGCAGATTTGTTAAAATTTCATCTTGAGAACATAAATAGTTTAGGTGCGGATCAACTGAAGGTTCTGTATAAGGAAACACTGAAAGGTGGAATGCATATAAAGAAGAACAATGCTGGAACAGGATTGATAAGAATTATTAAGGTTTCTAAGAATAAAATTAAATATTCCTTCAGAAAAATTAACAATAAATTACTATATTACACACTTGAAACATTGGTGAATCCAAAATAAAAGCCGTCTTACAAACAATGGAAAACCTATTTATCGAATCTACTGAATTCAGTCCTAAAATAATATTTTATACCAAAAATCGAAAGTTTGAATTGATTGGAATTTCTCGTCCTGAAGATGTAATAGCATTTTACGATTCAATTATTTATAAAGTTGAAAATTACGTTAATAAAATGCTTAGTGATGAAAGCAGTTTTATTGGATTCAAATTTCATTTAAAATTCGATTTATCATACATGAATTCTGCTTCATCGAAATATATTCTGCAAATTTTAGATCATTTTAAGCAATTATTTAAACAAGGAGCAGAAATTATTGTTGATTGGTATTATGATGATATTGATGATCAGATTTTTGAGGATGGAGAAGATCTATCAGATGTTATTAAAATTCCATTTAATTTAATTCCAAGATAATAGTTTTGGAATTATTTAATTATTGAAAATCAAAACTAATTGTTATGAATAAGTCAAAATTCAATAGGTATATACTTATCTTATTATTGTTTTTATTTCCGGCTAGGTTATTTTCAAAATATCTTACAGAAGACATATTTAAGTTTAGCAGGGCACTAGGTTATATTTCATCTTATTACGTAGATTCAGTTGATTCAAAGCAATTAGTAGAAGATGCTCTTATAAATATACTTAAAGATCTTGATCCGCATTCGGTTTATATTCCAGCCGATGAGGTTAAGGAAATGAATGAGCCTCTTGAGGGAAACTTCGAAGGTATTGGCATACAATTTAATATTCTTAGTGACACAATTTATGTTATTTCTCCAATTTCCGGTGGACCTTCAGAAAAAGTTGGTATTCGTGCTGGTGACAGAATTGTAGAAATTGATGGTGAAAATGTTGCGGTTATAAAGATCACTACTAAAGGAGTACGTGATCGATTGCTGGGAGAAAAGGGAACAAAAGTTAATGTAGGAGTCAAACGAAAAGGTGTTGATGAAATTATCTATTTTACAATAATTCGAGATAAAATTCCGATTTACAGTGTTGATGCTGCATACTTAGTTGATGATGAGATTGCATATATTAAAATTAATCGATTTGCAATGACAACCGTAGATGAGTTTCTTGAAAAGACAAAGGTTTTAAAAGAACAAGGAGCAAAATCTATTATTTTAGATTTACGTGGAAATGGCGGTGGATATTTAGATAAAGCTATTGATCTGGCAGATCAATTTTTAGAAAATGGACAGATGATAGTGTATACTAAAGGACTTCAATCGCCAAGATCTGAGAGTCGAGCAACAGGAACAGGAGTATGTAAAAACGAAAAAGTGTTGATTCTGATTGATGAAGGATCAGCTTCTGCAAGCGAGATTGTTTCAGGTGCTATCCAAGATTGGGATCGAGGAATAATTGTTGGCAGAAGATCATTTGGAAAAGGATTGGTTCAGAAACCGATGTTTTTACCTGATGGATCAATGATGAGGCTTACAGTTGCTCGTTATTATACTCCTACAGGTAGACTTATACAAAAGCCTTATGAAGATGGAAAAGAAGAATACGAAAAGGAGTTGTATAATAGATATCAGCATGGAGAATTCTTAAATAAAGACAGCATTAATTTACCGGATTCTTTAAAATATAAAACACTCAATAACAAGCGTATTGTATATGGTGGTGGTGGCATTATGCCCGATGTTTTTGTGCCTCTTGATACAACTTCAGTGACAGATTTATATAGCAAAGTGATCAGACAAGGTGTATTGAATTCTTTTGTTTTAAAGTATATTGATGAGAACAGGAGAAAATTAAAATCAAACTATCCTAACTTTGAGGTGTATAATAGTAAATTTGTTGTAACTGATAAAATTCTTAAAGAATTGTGGGAGTATAGTAAAGAAAACAAGATTGAAAGTAATGATGAAGAATTTGAAAATTCCAAAAATGATTTTCGTATAATTGTAAAAGCATTAATTGCCAGGGATTTGTGGGATATGAGCGAATATTTCCAAATTGTAAACATCAGAGACAAAGGTTATAATAAGGCCCTTGAGATCATACGCAATTGGGATTATTATCACGAACAAGTGCTAAATGCCCAATAATATCTGGAATTTCATATATATTAAGATATATTTGCAACATTTAAATAAAATTGAATGTTGCAACAAATTCTTAGCTGGATACTAGAAAATCCACTTCAAACATTAGCTTTAATCTTTGGTTTAGCCTATATATTGCTTTCTGTAAAAGAAAGTATTTGGTGTTGGGTTACAGGTCTGATAAGTTCTGCACTTTTAGTATATGTATTTTTCAAATCAAAAGTTTATGCAGATATGGGATTGCAATTATATTATGTTGCAATTAGTATTTATGGATGGTTAAATTGGCTATATGGAGGTAGAAGCAAAAAACAAAATGATCTTAAAATATCCAGGATTAATATAAAACTAGGAATGGTTTTATTTATAATAAATGGGATACTTTTTACTATAATAGCTTTTATTTTAGTAAATTACACTGACTCTGACATAGCTTATTGGGATGCATTTACTACTGCGGCAAGTTTTGTTGCAACATGGATGCTAGCTAAAAAATATATAGAACATTGGCTTATTTGGATTGTCGTTGACTTTGTTTCCGTAGGGTTATATTTGTACAAAGAGATTTATGGTGCATTAATATTAATGGCAGTTTATACAATTTTAGCTATAGTAGGTTATTTTGAATGGAAGAAAACATTAACAATAGAATTAAAAGAGTTGTCTTAATTGGTGCTGAGTCGACTGGAAAAACTGAATTGGCTGAGTTTTTGGCTCGCCAATTTAAGACAGCTACGGTACCTGAATATGCAAGAGGATATATTGAACAACTGGATAGAAAATATACTTATGAAGATGTGTTGCACATTGCAAACAAACAATTGGAATTAGAAACAATCTTTTCTAAAAATGCAAACCATATATTATTCTATGATACTTACTTGATTATTATAAAGATATGGCTAAAATTGGTTTTTAATAAACTGCCGGACTGGATTGATAAAAGAATAAGAAATAGTAGTATTGATTTGTTTCTACTATGCAATAATGATATTCCATGGATTTCAGATCCAGTAAGAGAAAATGGTGGAGTAATGCGAGACAAACTTTTTGAAATGTACAAGGAAGAACTAATTCATTATGGCTTGAATTATAAAATAGTGGATGGTCAAGGGGAGCTTCGATATAAAAAAGCGCATCAAATTGTAAAAGATTTCTTTAAACAAAATTAAAATGGCGAACAAATTCAAATTAGTAGTAAAAACGTTTAAAGGTTTAGAAGATATTTTATTTCAGGAGCTTAAACAATTAGGGGCTTCTGAAATAAAAAAAGGAAATAGAATGGTTGAATTTCTTGGAGATCAAGCCATGATGTATAAAGCTAATTTTCATTTACGAACAGCATTAAGAGTCTTAAAACCCATAGCTGAATTTGAGGTATCAGATGAAAATCAACTTTATAGTGCTATTCAGAAAATTGATTGGAACGAATATATTGATTTAAAAGACACTTTCGCTATAGATAGTGTTGTTAATTCTGAGAATTTTTCCCACTCAAAGTATGTTGCTCTAAAAGCCAAAGATGCAATTGTTGATCAGTTCAGAGAAAAGTTTGAGAAACGACCATACGTAGATACTGAAGATCCTGATTTAAGAATTAATATTCATATCTCACATAAGCTATGTACTTTAGCACTAGACAGCTCAGGAGAGTCTTTACATAAAAGAGGATATAGAATAAAAACTACAAAAGCTCCATTAAATGAAGTTCTCGCTGCAGGAATGATTTTATTATCGGGTTGGGATAAAAAAAGTGATTTCGTTGATCCCATGTGTGGATCAGGCACTCTAATTATTGAAGCTGCAATGATTGCAAATAATATTCCTCCCGGAGTTTATAGACAAAGATTTGGGTTTGAAACTTGGAAAGATTTTGACACAGAATTGTTCGCGCAAATTTATGAGGATGACAGTGAAGAAGTCGATTCAAATGCTAAAATTATGGGTTCTGATATTTCAGAAATTGCAATACGAATCGCACAAGAAAATATTGATAATGCAGGATTAAAAAAGAAAATTGACCTTATCACAAAACCAATTGAGAATTATATACCTAATCAAACAGATAAGGGAGTGGTTATTACAAATCCCCCCTATGGCGAACGTATTAAAAAGAATGAAATTAATAGTTTTTACAAGGTATTGGGCGATATATTTAAAAGTAAATACAAAGGATTTGAAATTTGGATGCTGAGTAGTAATTTTGAAGCTATAAAATATATTGGATTAAGACCTACGCAAAAAGAAACTCTGTATAATGGAGCCTTGGAATGTAAAT
>PKTC01000064.1 GCA_002869305.1 Marinilabiliales bacterium | reverse complement strand
CTCAAGAAACCTTTTAAATTCTATTTCACTATTTCTGCTAGCTCCTTCTGCAATATTTGATGGGATGGAAACAGCCGCCCTACATATTTGGCTTTTAAGTCCATATTTTTCTTCTTCAGGAAGCTGATTAGATAATCTATATATTTCTTTTACAAGTATTACTGCTTCTTTCCAGATATTTAATTCTCTAAAATTTCGCATATCATTTCATATTTCAAAGGACTAAATGCTAATTGCTAAAAGCTGTATTATTTTAATATTTCATAAAGTATTTTCATTGCTTCTATCTTCTCCGGATAACCGAGCTTTTCATATGAGTATATTAAATTTAAGATTAACTTTTTAATAATTTCGATATTTGAACAAGGAGAGTAGTAAGATTTTTTGGGTTCGATCTTTTGTTGCTTTAAAAAATAGTCTATTTCTCTTTCTCCTAGCACCTTGCCGTTATTGTATGTGTTGATATAAAAAAGAACATCTTCTTCGTATGGATCGTTGATGTTATATTCATCAACATATGCCAGAATAAAGTTTCGCGGAATACTTACTCCATAAATTGGAATTCCAAGCTCTTGTGCCAAGGAAATATATAAAATACCTAAGGTAATTGGATTCCCTTTTTTTGTTTCAAAAACGTGGTTAATATATGAGTTCTGAGGAGCAAAGAAGTTTGAGCTATTCCCTGAATATTCGTGTAATTGAAATAAAATATGGTTAAGTACTCTCGTTTTTTCAAGAGCTGTAAGATTGTTGTTCATTTCCAGCCAGGCATCTTGCTTTATCTTATCAAATGCTTCTGTAATATCATTGTATTTTAAATCAGGGTATTGATATTTTGCAACTAAGTATGAGGCTTTTAATAAATTAACAGCACCTGTATCTTTCCATTCTTTTAACTGGTTCTGAGTAGAAGTAAACTGAATTTCCTGAATCAGATTTTCTATACGTTCTTGTAAAATGGCATTTAAAGAATTCTCCCAAACCCTTTCCAATTCCGGTATAATATCCTCTCCCTGTTTCAAAATATTTTGAGAAACATGCATATAAACCTCATTGTTAGGATCATCTAACAATTGAAGCAGTGCTTGTATTTTCTTATCCTTTTCCACTTATATTTTTCTCTACCGATTTTAGAACAAGGATTAACGAATTAAGATTTTCGATTTTCTTTCTCCATGTTTTTTTGAGCTGTTTCAGCACTTTTTACAAAAATGGCAATTAATTCATTGTTCTCTTTTATAGCTTTATTTACCTTTTCTTCTGATTTATATAGTCTTGATTTGTTTATTATTCTTAAACAATTATAACTTTCTCTTAATTCCTTTAATACAATTTTAATTTTATGAATAAAATCTTTTCTAGATTCTCCATTTTGCGCTTCTCCATAATTTAATGCTGGTGAGGTACCTGAACGAACTAACTGTCCTGATAAGTGATTACCAGCCTTAGAAGAAGGCATTTCATCAATAATTTCAATGATAAGCACGGCAAAATCAATTAATCTTTCTTCTAAATTATATTTATCCATTTAATCTTCTTAAATCTTAAATCAACAATCCTTGTTCGATATTTTAATCTACTTAGTTATTTTTTCTAACACTAATTTAATCAGCTCTTTTATAACTGGCTTATAATCTTTACTATATTCATCTCTTATTCTATTTGCTATGATTGCACACAAAGTAATCGCATTATGACCAAGCAATTTTGAGAGTCCGTATATAGCCGAGCTTTCCATTTCGTAATTGGTTATCTTTTGTCCATTTAACTCAAATGATTCAATCTTATCGTTTAGTTGCGGATCAGCAAGTGGCAATCTAAGTCTTCTTCCTTGAGGTCCATAAAAGCCAGGTGCTGAAATATTAATTCCCTTGAGAATCTTTTCACCTTCCATCTTTTCCATCAATTCGCTCGAAGCATCTACAACATAAGGAGCAGCTAAATTTCTCTTCCAATCAACATGATATTTAAATGCAAATTCAAAGTCTGGATCGGATATGGTGTATCTTCCTTCGTAAAAATTTAGCAAACCATCAAAACCAATAGATCTTGTACTCATTAAAAAAGTATCCACGGGTATGTTTTTTTGCAAAGCCCCTGAGGTTCCAATCCTTATTAAATTAAGCGTTCTGTGTTCTTTCTTTTCAGTTCTGGTTTTTAAATCTATATTGGCAATAGCATCCAGTTCATTTACAACAATATCGATATTATCGGTACAAATTCCGGTTGAAATTACAGTAATTCGT
>PKTC01000315.1 GCA_002869305.1 Marinilabiliales bacterium | reverse complement strand
ATACAAAAATTAAAAGTATATGAATGAAATCCTTTTAGACCTGAAATGCCATCACGATATAACTTAACATCAAAACCATTTGCTTCAAGAAATTCTAATAATAGAAATCCAAGGTTCGTATCGTCCTCAACAAGTAATATTTTTAACTTATTAGGTTTCATATGATTCATCATTACAGTATGGTAATTTGATAATAAATTTCGTGCCTTTTCCTGGCTTACTTTGAACCCTTATCTCACCATTAAAGGATTCTATAATTGCCTTAACCGTTGATAATCCTATTCCAAATCCCTTAACATTATGCAAATCACCTGTAGGAACACGAAAATATTTTTCAAAAATTTGAATAAGATGTTCTTGTTTGATTCCAATACCGTTGTCTTCAACCTCAATAAAAATGTAATTATTTGTATCGTATGATCGAATGACTACCTTTGGTTCTCTTTCACAATACTTAATTGCATTATCAATTAAATTAGATATTACTATTTGAAAATCTTCTTGGTTTGCCTTTATGGTACATTTCTTTGATAACTGTTCGTAGGTAATTTGTCCTTTTAATTCTTGAATTTGAACCTGATAGGAGTTGACAGTACAAGTAATAAAATTACAAATATTGATGGTTTCACAATGATTTTCATTGCGGTTTTCGATTCTTGCAATATCAAGCAATCCTTCTACGCGATTTTTAAGCTTGTGATGCTCAATTTTAATTATTTCTGCATATTGATGTAGTTTCTGATCTTTTTTGATTTTATCATTTTTTGACAACATGCTGTTGGCTAATGCAATATTTGTAAGAGGTGTTTTAAATTCGTGAGTTATGTTGTTTATAAAATCTCTTGTACTTTTATATAATGCCTGCTCTCGCTTAAAATATTTTAAAATCATCAGAAAAGAAAAAGCAATCAAAGCAATTAATATGATCGATGTTACAAACATAGTGCTAATTTGGGCTGCAATGAATTCACTTTTTTTAGGGAAACGAATTTTTAATTCTATCCCATTTTGTAATAGAACACTTTCCAGATTGTTGGAAAAATATGTCTTCTTACAAACATTAAAATCGCTATCTTTTCTCGTGTCTACAATATCAAACTCATAGTCTATTTTAATGTTATAATAATTTAAGGCGCAACGTACAATTGAATCTACCTTGGTCCACTCTACTTCGCTGTTCATGTTTTTATAACAGGAAGTTGTTCCTCCACTGCCTATACATTCGGCTACTTCCTGACATATAGATTGATCTTTAGATATGTCCTGAACAATTTGTTTCATGGCCATCTTTACACTATAGCTAAACTGTTTTTCTTGAATATTAGCTGCCTTTACTATCCAGGAAACTTGAATAATAATTAATGCAAGCAGACTTAAAAAAGTTAATGTGATTAATATAATCTGTAGCTTTCGTTTTTTCATCGATACAAATTTAACCAGAAAATAGTTGATTTAATTGTTTTTAACATCGTCTTAACATGAATTAACTTGAGAAGAACTTGTTACAAGGTAATGTATTTATATATTTGAGTTGATTTAAAAAACGAAAAACGTAAGTTATGAAAAAATTTTTAACAGTATTGTCAAGTATAGCTTTTATCGCGGTAATTTCATTAGCAGCAGCTAACGCTCAGGAACCAGAGAAAAAAGCAGAAAAAGCTAAAACTGAGAAATGTTCAAAAGAAAAATCTAAATGCTGTCCTAGCTCTTGCGAAAAGAAAGCTAAAACTGAAGAAACTAAGAAAGCTGAAGAGAAGAAAACAGAAGAAAAGAAAAAGTAATTTTTTTCATGTATTGATTATAAGGGTTGATNCTTTTAAGATTAACCCTTTTTTTATACTGAATTCATCTTTTGGATCTGGAACGTTTAGTTCATTGTAAAACTCGATCCGATCTAAAATATCTGCTGTCACGATTAAAACTACAAATAATACGTGTTGTAGCTGAAGTAAAAATCCAAATGATATAATAGGAATTATTACTCTTAAAATAGGAAGAATCAGGTTCTTTTCTTTGTTCTTATAGGTTTTATAAATATATATTGTTAACCTAAAAGCCAGGATAAAAGCTAATAAATAATAAGAATTGGTTAAAACTGAATATATAGTTATTCCAATAAAAATAGTTTGAGCTGAATGTATTTGCAATGGCCAGCGCCATGTGGCAAGAGCATATAGCATGTCAATTGAGATCAGTAATGTAAATCCCCAAAAAATAATTATTACATCCGGAATGTTGAATAATAAAAGATCCATAAATACTAATCCATAAAACAAAGCATAACTAATTATTTCTTTACTTAACCAGGAGCTCTTAGGATTTAGCACTGAGCGCCACATTCTGGTTTTTTTGCCTAGATGAAACATGCTTAGGAGCGCAGCTATTGTGCCACAAGCTATATAAATTAGTTTATTAAATTGACTAAATGATTCTGTTATTCCTGAAGCAAAAACGCTAACCAAAAGGGTTGAAAGTAAGGTGAAAACAACTAAAGGCCATTCTTCTTTAGCCGATATTTTTACATATTTTTTGGATGATCTCTCATTTTTAGTCTGATTCTCAAAGAGTGTTACATCCATTTCAGGTTCCAGATCTTTTCTTAAAAATATAGTATTCATATTCGATCCAACATTTACCGAAACGGGACTTGATTCAAGAGATTCTTCTCTGGAAAAAGTAGTTTTAGAAAAGTCTAAAGCTCCAATAGGACATAAATTAGCACATGCTGGCTTTAAGTTTTCTTCTATTCTGTGATTACAAAATGTACATTTTTCAATAATGCCAGATTTGGGATTATATTTAGGAGCATCGTAAGGGCATGCCCAGGTACAATACTTACATCCAATGCATTTTTCGGGATGATGAATAACAGCACCCGTATTTTCATCTCTAGAATAAGCCAGAGAAGGACAATTTTTTAAACAAGGAGCATCGTCACAATGATTACAAGCTAAGGATAGATAAAATAAAGGAAGACTGGGAAAGTGATACTCTTGTGATTTGTGAACATTTCTCCACTGATCAGTAGCTTGAAATCCATTTTCGTTGACACAGGCTATTACGCATGCATGGCATCCAACACATTTATTCTGATCAAATATGAATATGTTTTTTTTCATTAAGTTGTTACAATCTCGTAATTAACCATGTTATCGTGAAAGGCAGTTCCGTGTCCCATATCTGTTTCACGACCTTTTGATAAAACATTAGGACAAGCACCTTCTTCATGCCAATAACCATTAACAATTACTATATTACCTGGCCGAAGACTTGCATCAATCTTCGCTTTTATATTTAGTTCACCTCTATCATTATCAACACGAATAAAATCGCCGTTCTTAATTCCTTTTTTATTGGCGTCTCCTAAATTAATTGTTGCAATAGGCTCAGGATCAACTAATTTTATACAATCAAGATTACCAAACTGTGAGTGAATTCGATTCTTAGTGTTTGGAGACATTAAATAAAATGGGAATTGCATAATATCATTATTTCCTTCGACAGTCCTTTCATAACTTGGTAAATAATTTACTCCCCATTTATTATGAGCAGTTTCTGAATACAATTCAATTTTTCCTGAGGCTGTATTAAATTTGAAATCAGAAAAGGCAATTTCCTGCAAAGCAGGCGATAATACGGGTCCCTCTTTCAGTTTTTCCAAGGTAATATCAGGCCATGGTTTTATCTGTTTTCTTAGCCAATTATCAATGGAATCATCTGTCGGAGCTGGGATATTTTGTTCAATCTCGATTTCAGTGAATCCCATTTTTTTTGCCAGCAAATAATAAATTTCAGTCTCGGGTTTAACTTCTCCAATGGGTTCAATTACTTTTTGTCGTAATTGCACGTACTGATTCCAGTAGGATGAAATGATATCACTTTGCTCAAACATGGTTTTTGCAGGCAAAACAATATCAGCCTCACGAGCTGTATCAGTCAAGAATTGCTCTACTACTACTCTATATTCCAATTTTCTAAACGCTTCTTTAACCTTATTACTGTCAGGATTTTGAGATACTGGATTTCCCCTTTCTACCCACGCCATTTTAAGTTCTGGATTT
>PKTC01000189.1 GCA_002869305.1 Marinilabiliales bacterium | reverse complement strand
TCTTTAGCAACAAAATAAAGATCCCTTGCTGGTGGCGAAGGATATTTTTCTTCTTTTATTGCAAGCATTATATCATCTAGGGTGTTGTAAAAGTCTTCGTTTTCATCTATTAAGCGGTTTTCATTTAAATCTAAAGGGATTACCTCTAGACCCGAATGTTTTCTTCGGGTTGCAACATCATATATATATATTATATTATTATATCCTATTCCGTTGATATCATTTTTAACTACGTCAGCCATTCCAGGATCACCATATATGCCAACACCCATTAGGTTTTCTTGATTTGCCCCCAAATATTCTCCCCACATTTGTGCCGCCGCACAAGCTTCGGCTCTGGTATAGATGTTTATGTTCTTAATTTCTTGTCCTTCAAAATTCAATAATTCAGTCCATGTTTTTATCTGCCAGCCAATGTAAAGTTTTTTAAACTGATCCTTTGTTAACCCACTTTTTTTGATTAAATCGAAATGCGGACATTCGCTATTAATTGTTGGTAATACAGCATCTCTGGCAACAGCAATCCACCATACTCCTGTGGCTTTTTCCTGTTCAGTAATCCCTCTTGAAAACATTCCTAAATCAACTATGCCTGATAATGCATCGGTCATTCCTTTACCAGCACCACCTGCAGAAATATCAATACGTACTTTTGGATGCTTTTTTCTAAATTCTTCGGCCCATGCAGTTGTCATTGGATAAAGGGCAAAAGCGCCTGAGATGGTTATGGTACCTTTTAATTCTTTTTCTTCAGGGCTACTAGTATTTTTTGACTTGATATTACATGCCGAAAAAAAGATAAGAAAAATTAAGAATAGTAATTTTAAAGATTTCATAATATCTGTTTTAATTTGATAGTTCAAAGCTACTATGCTGGATTCACAACTAAAACAGTATAAACATCTAAAATACAATAAGTTAAAAGGCGTAAGTATAAACACTTACGCCTTTTAGAAATGATTGTTTCTGCTATTATTTTATTCCAGAACCATTTGAAGTTTTATCAGCAGGAATTACAAAATTTAATTTGCCACTGGCATCTTCTGCCATTAAAATCATTCCTTGTGATTCAATTCCACGAATTTTTCTTGGCTCTAAATTAACTAAAATGCTCACTTGTTTACCAACAATATCTTCAGGCTTATGATCTACAGCAATCCCAGAAACTACTGTTCGCTGATCTATTCCTGTGTCAATTTTAAGCTTTAATAACTTATCTGTTTTGGGCACTCGCTCAGCTTCCAAAATAGTACCTACACGAATATCCATTTTAGTAAAGTCATCGAAGCTAATATTTTCCTTTGCTGGTTCAACTTTTACATTTTCAGCATCGTTCGCTTTTTTAGAATCCATAAGTTTCTGAATTTGTTTTTCAATTTCTTCGTCTTCTATTTTTTCGAAAAGAAGGCTGGCTTCATTTATGGTATGTCCTGGCTCAATTAAATCCGGCTTCCTGGCTAAATCCCAGTTTAGTTTTTCAATATTTAGAAACTTTCTTAATTTTTCGGTCGTAAATGGCAAGAAAGGTTCCATAATGATTGATAAAGCAGCAGTTATCTGAATAGAAATATTCATGATGGTTTTTACTCGCTCTTGATCTGTTTTAATTGCTTTCCATGGTTCTGTGTCGGCTAAATATTTATTTCCCAGACGAGCTAAATCCATGGCTACTTTTACAGCTTCCCGGAAACGGAAATTTTCTATGCTTTTTTCCAATTGTCCTTTAATAACTGAAATTTCAGCAATAGTTTCTTTATCAAAATCGGTTAGTTCTCCACATGTAGGAACTTTTCCTTCATAGTATTTATGAGTTAAAACTAATGTTCTATTTACGAAGTTTCCGAAAATAGCAACTAGTTCACTGTTGTTTCTACCTTGAAAATCTTTCCAGGTAAAATCATTGTCTTTTTGTTCAGGTGAATTGGCACAAATGGTATAGCGCAAAACATCTTGCTTGCCAGGAAATTCTTTTAAATATTCATGAATCCATACTGCCCAGTTTCTTGAAGTGGAAAGTTTATCTCCCTCTAAATTTAAAAATTCATTGGCAGGCACATTGTCGGGTAAAATATAATTGCCATGTGCTTTAAGCATAGCAGGAAAAATCAGGCAGTGGAATACTATGTTGTCTTTTCCAATAAAGTGAATTAATCTTGAATCATCACTTTGCCAATAATCTTTCCAGTTTTTATCATTTTTCTTTGCCCAGGCCTTGGTTGCCGATATATAACCAATGGGTGCATCAAACCACACATATAAAACTTT
>PKTC01000230.1 GCA_002869305.1 Marinilabiliales bacterium | reverse complement strand
TTTTGTTTTCCGGATCTGAATTTACCTGAATTTGTTTTTGATATTTAAAATTGGATTCACTTGATGATACGAGTGCTTTGTCTGTGTTAAAAGTTATTTGAATCAGCACCTTACAATTTTGTTCAGTCTTTACATCATTCAAAAAAGCTCTTGTAAACTGAATCGGCAGTTTGCTAATCTGCTTTAAACTAAGTTCTAAGATAGATTGAAATGAATTAATCCAATGAATATTTTTTTCTTCTAAATCTTCCTTTTTATAGGGAGAATAAATTAATACATCTGAATCGTGCTTAGACATAATTATTCAATTTTAACACCAATAACAAGAATATCATCAACCTGCTCCTCTTTTCCTCTCCATGCTTCCAATTTTTCATTAAGTATTTCCTCTTGTTCTTCAATAGGATTTTTATGAATTTCGAGCAATAACTCTCTAAATTTTTTAAGCATAAATTTTCTTCCATCATCACCACCAAACTGATCAGGATAACCATCAGAGAATGTATATAGGACATCACCTTTTTGGAGATCAATCTCATGATTTTTGAATTTTGGAAGATCATCTGCAAAATTACCACCGATAGCCATTCTATCTCCCTTTATTTGTATTATCTCACCATCTCGAACAAGGCATAATGGATTATTAGCTCCGGCAAATTGAAGTTTCATATTTTTATGATCGATAATACATAAAGCTAAATCCATTCCATCTTTTACTCCACTTACAGAAAGGTTTTCATGACCTTTTTCTCGCAAGGTTTCAATAACTCCTTCATTTAAATAATCTAAAATAGATCCTGCTTCACGAGCTTTTTTAACATCCACAGCATAGTTTAGTTGATTATTTCCTACAATTGACATAAAAGCGCCAGTAACACCATGACCAGTGCAATCTACTGCAGCGTATATGGTTACATTATTTTTCTTAGTCATCCAATAAAAATCACCACTTACAATATCCTTTGGTTTATACAAAATAAATGAATTAGGAAGCAGTTGCTTTACATATGGATCTGGTGGTAAAATTGCGTTTTGGATTCTTTTTGCATATCGAATACTATCAGTTATATGTTTGTTCTTAACTTCAATCTCTTCTTTTTGGCGAACAACTTCAGCAGTTCTATCTTTTACCTTTTGTTCCAATTCATTGTAATAGCTCTCAAGCTCTTCGATCATCGCATTAAACTTCTGCGAAAGGGTTGTAATTTCATTATTTCCCTCAACATCAGCTCTTTCACTTAAGTTACCATCAGATACTCTGTTTACTTTTTCAACCAGTTTCTTGATAGGATGTGTAATTACCTTTGTTTTTCGATATAATAAGATTATTACTACTAAAATTGTTAGCCCAAATATTGAAACAAATTTTATTAGTTCATTTCGTAATAAAACTTCTTCCCTTGTTCTATCAGTTATTATTCGAACTACTGCACCTTTATATAAGTCGGAATTACCTCTTTCAATGTATAAATAGGTGTAAAATAATTTCTTTTTATCAATCTTTTTTGGAATTCTAACAGAGTCTTGTCTAGCGAACCTATCTTTCATAAAATTAATCTCTGTTTCTGGAAGTTCAATGTCATCAGTTAAGCATATTGGGTGATCCTCACTAATAAATAAGTGAACTCCTGCAATTGAGGGTTGGTTTTGAGATAATTTTCTAGCTGTGTTCTTAAAAAATTCAATGATTTTATCGGTTCTTTCGGAATATATTCCTAACTCAATTATATATTGCCCATCAATAGTTGGGTGGTAAGTATATTTTTTTAATCTTTTGGTAGTTGATTCAACGGTAAATCTTTCGTTTACATATTTACCTTCCTTAAAAATACTTCTTAATATATCCTCATGATCTTTACCAAAAGAAAATAAGTTCAAATTCATGTCTTTTTCATAAGTAGTATTTACTACAATCCCATCCTGATTAATGATATAGATATCTTCCATATTAGGATCCATACCAAGCTCTTCTCTGATTTTATCCAAATCAGCGTGTTCAATATTCTTTGTATCCTTAAAATATGTATGCACCAATTCGTTGCTATATGTTTCCATTATTGGATTTAATTCTTGCTCAACAATCTCTAATGCGAGTTCCATAAACTCAGTTATATGGATTATCTCTTCTGCTATTATCTTGTTCTTATTATCAATGGAATCAACCAAATTTCTTTTAGTTTGGCTATAATTGAATGCACCTAAAATAAGCAATGCTGAAATGGCTGGTATAACAACATTTAAGATAAGCTGCTTAAAAATAGTAGTCTTGCGCATATAATAAAGTTTAATTCTTCTTATTAATTTTTTTAACATAAATTCTTTCTAAATGAATAATCTGTTTAAACTGTACTTGTAATTTTTGAATTTATCCAATTGATAATGGCTAATTCAATCTTTTGAAAATCAAATACATTATAAATCAGATCGTTCTTATCTATAAAATAGAGTATAGTATCTTCCGTTTTTTCTATTGATACTTTTCTTTTTGCGTTCCACAATAAATCATTCAAATCGTATAGTTCTCCTTCTACAATTTCCTGCAAAGTTTCATCGTCAATTGTAAGTTGTATTTTTTTACCTTTTGTTAACAAAACTTTATCCTTTAAATCGGAAACAATCAAATCACTTAATTCATAAGATTGATAGTTCATAGTATTCATACACTTTGCTAATTCGTATAAATATCTTCCATCAACACGATTGAAATATTTATTTTCTTTTAAAAACCATGTTTTTTCAACTAATAAATGATTATTCGATACACTCAACAAATCCAGCGTATTATCTAATTGTTCAAGATAACTCTGATCTAATCTTTTGCTTACCTTGTTTAACTCATCTTTATCTATATCGTTAATGACAATACCAGCTGTTTCTCTTAATATTTCATTAGGATTAAATAAATGAGCAATCAAATCATTTGGAATTTCTTTGTCTTCTAGTTCTGAGAAAGCATATATAGCACATGCTTTTGTCAATATATTGGTTTCATTAATATCTTTATTAATAATTGAAATCAGTAAATCATAAAAAGATAACTTCTCCACTGGATAAAACATTTGAAGCTGCCTTATTTTCTCTATTAAGCTAATATCTTCAAGTACAGAGAATAGCTTTGGTTTAATCTCTTCATAAATAAAAAGGTCAAGAAGTTCTATAGCGTAACTACTTCCTTCTGTTGTTCCACTTTCGATATTCTCTTTAACATGCATTACAGATTGAGCATCGTAGGCTAGTGATAATAATAAGTATAGCAAATCATAATTTGAAGCTAACTCCTCATTAAATGCCTGTTTTAAGTATTCGAATCCCTCTGTTTCATCAAGTGTAGCTTGTGCTGCAATATTATATCCGATAACACCAATATGTTTTTCTATAATGTGATGTATATGCGATATAGATTTTTCATTAGCTGTAAATTCCAGTTTGTTTAATGCACGTAATACATAATTTAATATTTCTTCATTAGGATGATCTAACTTTCTTACCAAAGCATTTATGGCCTTTTCACCCCCAATTTGTCCAATTAATTTAACTATTCGCAATAATACTCTATGACTGGTTCCTGTCTTATAAAAATATTGATCAATAATTGGTAGAGCCTCTTCTCCAAAATTAAACAAGGCATCATAAACATAAGAAATTAATCCCGGCGTATCCAAATAATCAATAATCAAAGAGCAAAAATCAACCTTTTTCGACTTGGTTGCTGCTTTGATTGCTGCTATCTTAACCGGAAGCTGTAAATCACGAATAAGTGCTTTTAAATATACAAACAGTTCAGGTTCATAATACTTTCCAATAAGATGAGCAGATAAAATTCTATCCTCAGTCCCTTTTGACTTGGATAATTTTATTAAATTTTCTACTCCTGGAGATTTGTCAATTTTGATGTTTAGTCTTTTGACTTGTTCGGAGATCGAATTCGTGTCACCTAAGTATTTAATTGAACCAATTAATTTTGAACTTATAATCTTCTCTTTTGTGTATTCCGATATTTTTATATTCTTATGATTAATTAATTGGTCAATTTTGCTTTCAAATTGTATCGGATGTAATTCAAAATCAATTTCCAATCCAGGTATTATTTCGTCAATAGCATTATTATCATCTAAGATTTTTTCGTTTATAAAATCTGACACATTTTCACCTACATTTTTTTTGACTTTGTGCTCTGCAAGAGATTTCTGGAGAGAAATTTTATATTCCTGATATAATTTTCTGGAAAAAAAGAACCAGACTAATAAAATTACAATTAAAGAATATGAAAAATGAATCAGTGTAAAGAATTCAAACAAACTTAAAGCTGCCAGTAGCAATCCTGCCGATAATGCAGCAATTTCATTTATTGTACCATCCACATATGCTTGAACATCGTGTCTAATCTCAGCTTTTAAAGATTGATAAAGTATTTTAAATGATGGAACTTCCACTCCGTCCTTTAATGCTTTGGAGAATAATCTACTTAAGGAGATTAGTAAAAAAAAGAAAATGAAACTTGCAGATTCTGTAGTATAACCAAATGCAGATCCAATTAAAGCTGCAATAAGAGTAAATATTCCAAGCAAGAAAGATGATATAAGAATACTTACCTTTAAACCGTAAGTTTTCATTAATTTACTATATAAGAATGTTTTAAACAAAAAGGTAAATAAAAGTAAACTACCAGTAAAAGCTCCTAAGAATTCTGCTAAATCATTATGATCCGGGTAATTTTCTTTTGTTACAGATAAAAAAGAAAACTGAATAAAAAATGCTGCCAGCATCGACATAATAACAAAAATAGACATGTATAGAACATATCTGTTTTTGAGAAGTACAAACAATCGGTTGCGTTTTTGTTTATCTTCCTTTTTTGCAACTTGCTGATTTAAATCAAACCTATAAGAAGTTATTATTTGAACGACCAGAGCACATGCTATGCTAACAGAACTTAGAAATAACAAATTTTTCTGAGCAAAACCTACTGCGATTAATATTGGAATTGCAAATGTACTAAGTATTGCACCAAAGATTTGCCCACTATCAATTAGCCCAAATAATCGTTTCCCTTGCCTTAATGAAAATATTCTTCCAACTGCTCCCCAAAAACCTAACAATGCTATGATATTTAAAGGCCCCATCATAATAAAAATTAAGAAAACTAACCATGAGCTTTCAGTAAATTGAAATAGAATCCTTAAAATGGCCGTGGAAATAGCTATAAATACTAAGTTAAATATTGCTACCGTTGAAAATTTAAATCTGCTCTGAAATCTGGCATATAATGAAGTTAGTATAATTCCAACAACTCCTGAAATTACATATGCTTTTGGGATCATAGATGCAGGATATTCGTTTAAAAATAAAGCATGAGCGCCAACATCAAATGCACCGTAAAAAATCCCAAGAAATACTGATTGGATAAGAAACAATGAAACGCTCGATTTCTCTTCTTTCTCAATATTAAAAATCGCGTAAACATTTTTCTTCATGGAAATCAAATTTAATCGTGTAATATAGCAATTAAAATACTATTTATCAAAGAGATTTATTACTAATAGCGTATTTTTTGATATACTTATGCATTTAACCTTTAAATGTATGAAATCTTTCTTTTAATTTCTTATAAATAGCTTTACAAGTTATGAATACGAAATTGTTGATAAATAACTGAATAAATAATAAAAAGACATTTTAAACATATTGAATGCCGGTTTTGTTAACCATTATAGTTGAAAATATGAATACTTAAATCAAGATTTTTGAAGTGTTCATTGAATATTAATATAAATCTATATATCTTTAGTTTTCCTTAATGAACTGATATGTTTACAAATACAAAGTTGCAAGACAAGTATGCATTTCGCCGAGAAGCGGTCTTTGTTGTGCTTGCAGGGCTATTTATTGGCTCTTTAGCTATGTTAAATATTCTTGGTTTATCGAGATTAATCGATTTATCATTTACATTCAATGGATCCAAGGTTCATTTTATGGTTTTTATCGGAGTATTACCTTATCCAATAACCTTTTTGTGTACTGACTTTATTAGTGAACTTTATGGTAGACGACGAGCTAATCTTGTTGTTTGGACAGGTCTTTTACTAAACCTCTGGGTACTTTTTATTATGTGGTTTGGTGGTAAGCTGCCTGAAGATCCATCCATTGACAGTGCTGCATTTTTCAGAATAAGAGAATTAACTTTTGGAGCTACTGCTGCTTCCATGATTGCCTATTTAACTGCTCAGTTTGTTGATGTACATGTGTTCCATATGTTAAAAAAAGTAACCAAAGGAAAGCATCTTTGGTTGAGAAATAATGGTTCTACTCTTACAAGTCAATTAATTGATTCCATTGCTGTTGTATTGATAACTTATTATGGTGCAAAAGCTATTGAAATTCAAGAAGGACGTCAGGTATTCACTTATCTTATGATGCTCATTTTATCCAATTATTTCTTTAAAATGATATCGGCTCTTCTAGATACTATACCTTTCTATTTGGGGGTTAAATGGCTTTCTAAATTTCTAGATATTGATCCTTTACAAACTTACAGTGAAGAAAAACATTAATTAGTAATCATAATCTCCTTTGCCTTTTCGCTCATTCCACCATTCGTTCATATTATCTAAGTCATTTGGTTTTCGAACGAATTTCTTAGCGATAATGTTCTTTGTTTTTCGTTTTATTCTTCCTTTGATTATTATTTGCTCTCCAGCATCTTCAAGTGCAACTAAAACTTTAGAAAATAATTTAAAGTTTAATGGATTACTATATAAGCCTCCTGCAATGGTTCTGTAAATTTCTCCAACAATAGGAGTATGTCTATTGTGCGAAAGTGCCTTAAAATAGGCCTTTACCGGTTCAAAATTGATCATTTCAAAAAAACCACAAACAGAAAAAACGACCATCGAATGTTTATGATTAATATATCTCCTAGGATGACGAACTCTTTTCATTCCTTCAATCATATATGGATAAGCTCTACTTACCGCACGATCAAAAAAGTTTTTTAATATCCCCGGCATACCGTCAGCATAAATTGGAAAAGCATAAACTATAAGATCAGCTTGAAACAACTTTTCTGATAATGAATGATGATCGTCTTTTTCTTTATATACACATTCTCCAGGAATATCCATCCAACAGCTAAAACAACCTGTACAAGGATTGACTTTATATTTACTCAAGTGAATAATTTCTACCTCAGTATGCTTTTTCATTCCCTTAACAAATGGCTTTAAATAAAACTCGGTATATCCCTTTTGAGCTCTTGGTGAGGCATTAAGAACAATCACTTTCCCTGGTTTTTCCCAATACTTAACTGGATTCTTTTCAAACTTTGAAACCGGATCGACAGGTACCAAAACCGGTTCCTTAAGTTGTTTTCTAGGAAGTACTTTAAAAA
Organism: Marinilabiliales bacterium; assembly: GCA_002869305.1. GTDB lineage: Bacteria > Bacteroidota > Bacteroidia > Bacteroidales > UBA12077 > UBA12077. Next base: position 6,565 of record PKTC01000230.1, on the reverse strand, counting down.
AAGACGTATCGCCCTTAAATATCAGTTTTCGGCTTAATACTCCAAAAACTGGATTTAGGTTACCCTTAGCCAAATCAATACAATTATATAAAGTTGATCTTACTGAAACTGTTGGATTCTGGATTATTCCGGTCTTAAAAGTTAAAGATCCTTTATTTGTTAAAATATAACAATCAATAATTTGTTCATTATGTTTCAGATGAAACTGTATACTTCCCTCCTTTTTGTAATTGTGTGTAGGATAGTAAGTTTGGAGTTTTATTACCATTTTCTCCATTATATCTAGAGGAGTTATGTCGGCCTTCATAAAAGATAGTTTACAGTTTGATTAATGCGCATATAAAACTTATATATTTTATTATTAAAAAAGTACGATTAGACCATGAATCTTATCACTAACTATGAAACTTCTTGATGTGATTAGCATAATGCTTATCTGAAATTAATATGTGATTTAAAAGCCAGTATTTTAAAAAATTAAGAACCTCTAGAGTGACGGTAATTTTCTCGTGACTAAAATCAGATTGTAAATTTTCTAATTTCTCAATAAACATTAAATGCTCCTCTTTGTGCTTTTCCAGACCTGGATAAGCATATTTGTATAATACTAATTCTTCAGTAGAAAAGTGCTTTTTTGTATAATCTGCCAGATGTTCAAAAATAATTTCTAATTTTTCCCTGGCTTTTCCTTCTGACATATATGTAAAAAGTTCATTGATAATAATAACTAATCCCTTATGTTGATTATCAATTTCCTTAATTCCAATTGAATATTTATCGGTCCATTTTATTAATTCCATAAACAATATATTTAAACTTCTTTTTTGCAAGTCTAAATATACAAATCTTATTTATTTAAACATTTGTAATTTTTTATTGTTTACCATTTAAATGAACAAGCTAAACAATATATGAAAAAATTACTTCTAGCATCACTCGTTCTTATAAATTTTCAATCATGTATAAATCAAAAGATTACGCAAAGCGACGTGTTTAATCCTGTAAAAGAATTTGAACTTTCCAATTCATTTCATTTTGAAAGAAACTTTATTTCAAATACTGATTCTACTCAAATAGAAACATGGTATGTTACAGAGCAGGATGCCAGCATAAATTTCATATATCTTTCAGGCAACGGAAGTAATATACGAACTGCAATTCCTTTTTTTAATGAACTAGGAAAACAATTTGACTTAAATATTTTTTCATTTAATTATAGCGGATACGGACTAAGTGATGGAGAACCAAGTATCGAAGGTATATTACAAGACGGACAAATCGCATTGGATTATTATGAAACTATACTTGGAGATCAGAACTTACCAACAATTTTATTCGGTTACTCTCTAGGTGGTTTTGTAGCACTAAATTTATCAGATCATGATGCGGTTGATCAGGTCGTTCTGATGTCGACGTTTAGTTCACTTAAAGAATTGCAAGAATATTTAATAAAGGAAGCATTGCCTGGAGTTGTGCGCCCTTTTCTTAAACTCGATATCGATAAATCAGTTTATACTCTAGATAATTTAGCTTTAATATCGCTCAACACGAAGCCTATTCTATTTGTTCACGGCGATGAGGATGACTTCATTCCTTCTTCTATGAGCTATAAGTTGTATAATCTAAGTAATTCTGAAAGAAAAGAAATTAAAATTATTAAGGAAGCAGATCATCGCACAATATTGAAAGATACCATACAAAACAAAAAGGTAGTTCAGGAATTAAAGAACTTTTTGTAGAATAGCTAAAATGTAGATTCTTCATGTGGTATTTCAAACGAAAAGGTTGTTCCTTCTCTTTCATCAGACTCGAAGTGTATTTTTCCCTTTAAATATTTTTCTGTGAGAAGTTTCATACTATACGTGCCTATGCCTCTACCTGTATCTTTTGTTGAGAATGATTTATTAAAAATTTTTACTTGTATTTCGTCTGGCATATAGGCCGGATTATTTACTTTGAATAGAACAAGGTGATCCTTTTTTTGACATTGAATTTTTATTAAATCCCCCTTACTTGAAGCTTCGACAGCGTTCTTAAGCATATTAATTAAAATACGTCCTAACAATGTAGGATCGGATAAAAAACTAAATGATTCCATATCAGTTATCAATTCAACTTTAATATCTTTCGCTTCTTGATGATTGGAAATTTGGGTTACTAGTGATTCTAAAAAAAGTTTTGAATCTATTAATTCTTCGTTTATCGCAAGGGTTCCATTTTCTGCTTCTAATAATTGCTTTTGAGATAATATTTCTTTTGTTAATTGTTGGCTTATAGTATCTAATGTTATAATATATTCATGAAACTTTTCCGGTTCGCTAACTGCTTTTATCAAATCTAAAAATCCATTTAAGCTACCAACTTGATTCATTACATCATGTAAAAAAATTCTTTCCAAAGCCATTCTTCTTTTTTTATCTGATATATCAAAAAGTGAAAGTATGTAATACCTATTTAACTTAAACTCGAAAGGATTAACCACAATTCCAAATTCAAAAATTACAGTTTCACCCCTTACTTTTGACACAATTGTAGCTTCTGATTCAACTCTCGTATTCTCGCTTTGACATTTTAGCACGACATTTAAGGCGCTACAGTATTGACACTTTTCTGAGGTTCCACAACCTCGCGGCCCAACATTAGAATGTTCGCAAAGTAATATCTCTCCTGGACGTGCACCTAAAACATTTTCAATATTTTGAAGCCCAAGGTCATTTAATAACTTTCTATTTGAAAAAATTATTTGTCTCTCTTGGTTTAAAACGGCAGCAACATGTGGCAGTGAATCAAAAATATTATCAATAAAATCAGCGTTAACTATTTCATTATACTGATTTTGAATATCTTTTTTACCTTGCCTTTTATTTAACTCATGATTTAAATCCATGTAAACTATTTTTTGTAAAATTGTATTTTATTATATAACAAAATTAAAAGCACGATGGTTAAGTATATATTTATTTTATTTATGCCAATTTTACTAATGAGTAACACAGATTTTGCATTAGCACAAGAAATAAAGGAGCAAGATAAAAGTAAAAGCGCCTTAATTATTATTGATATTCAGAATTTTTATTTTCCAGAAGGTATGCTTCCATTATTTGAACCTGAAAAGGCAGCACTTAATGCTCAGCAAGTTTTAAATGCAAGTAGAGAAAGTAATATTCTTGTTATTCATGTGAAGCATAATGCAAGTTCAGGTGCTGAGATTCATGAATTAGTTCGCCCCAAAGAGAATGAAAAAGTTATTATAAAAAATAAAGCCAATGCTTTTGTGGAAACTGATCTCCTTAACTTTTTAAATAAAAACAATATTAAAGACCTGTTTTTATGTGGGATGCAAACGCACATGTGTTTAGAAGCTGCTACTAGAGCAGCCAGTGATTATGGTTTTAATTGCACTGTTATTGAAGACGCTTGTACAACCCGAGATTTGAAATATGTAGATATCAGAGTAAATGCAAAAGATGTTCATTTTTCAACCTTAAGCACTCTAAATGGAACTTATGCAGAAATAATAAACACCGCGGATTTCCTAAGAAAATACAATAAGTAAATTAATTCTTAGATTTATTCTGTACATCAAGAATTGTTGAAGGGAAGTTAAATCTTTCCAAAATTGATTCGTCATTTAATTCCTTTGATAATGCTTTAATAAAGTTTTCAGGCACATCAAAAATATCTAAAATTAGAAGTCCATCTAACGCATTGTTAAACTTTGGATCTATATTAAAACCAATAATCTTTGAGTTAAGTTGTAAGTATTTCTTCAAAAGTATAGGAAACTTATAAGTCGATTCAATATCATAAATTAATGTATCTAACTTAGAAACATCGCCACCTTCTGTTTCCATAAAAATCTTCCGATCAACGATCTTATCTGGCTTTACAACAAATTTCTTGCGAGGTTTAATGTGCTTGGCTAAATCATCGCGATAATGGTACTTTTTAACAAATTCGACAATTAATGATTTTGAAAATTTAGAAAAATCATTGCTGATACTTACAGGGCCGATTAGATATCTATAATCAGTATTTTTTAGCAATAAAAACAATAAGCCTTTCCATAATAAAAATAATGGTAATGGTTTACGCTGATATTCCTTTACAATAAATGATCTTCCCAACTCAATAGACTCTCCCAGTTGGTTTAAAAAGGCTTTCTTGATTCGAAATAAAGATGTTATATAAAAACCATTTAAACCATATTGTGCAATAATATCTTTCCCTTTTCCAATTCTATAAGCTCCAACAATTTTATTTTCATCCTCGTCCCAAATGACTAATTGATAATAATAAAAATCATACTCATCGAGATCGATGTTCCTGCCTGTACCCTCGCCTACTTCACGAAATGTTAATTCTCGCAGTCGTCCTATCTCATGCAATGTATTGGGCATTTCAGTTGAAGGTGCACAAAAAACTTTATAGTTTTTATTTTCAAATAGTGAGTAATTTTCCAGTAGAGTCTTTATCTCTGCTTTAAGTATATCTTCATTTACAGGTTCAGCAATTGGTTCCGTTTTTTTTAGTTTTGGGTGAAACGATCTGATATAAAATTTTTTGGCTTCTAAACAAGTTCCTAAGGCATAGGTTCTTGCTCGTAAGTATCTACCGTAGTGTGATATATCATTAAATTCCTGTTGTTCCTTAACCGGTATTGGGTTTCCGATCCTTATCTTAATGGTTTTGTTCTTTTTATTAAATAATTCTGAAGGTAACTTAGCTGTTCGTAATACAGGATGAAGCTGACCTAGCAAATGAAAAAATCTACTGTTTGTTCCATGAAAATAAACAGGAATAATCGGAACTTCAGCTTTTTTAATAAATTTTAATATGGAAGGTTGCCATTCTTTGTCCTGAATAATTGTAGATTCTGGTTGATAAGAAGAAACCTCACCTGCAGGAAAAATTGCTAAAGAATTGCCCTTTTCTAAATGAGCTAATGCATTTTTAATACCTGAGAAACTTGATTTTGCGTCCTTTCTTGTTTCAAAAGGATTTACTGGAAAAACTAGGTCTTTTATTGGTTCAATTTTTTGCAATAAAAAATTCCCCATCGCTTTTAAATCAGGGCGATATTCGGCAAATATTCTAACCAACAATAATGCATCTATTCCTCCAAAAGGATGATTAGCTACTATAATAAAAGGTTTATCTTTCGGAATCTTTTTTAAATCCTCTTCTCTTACTTCGTAGTTAAATTCAAGATGCTCTATTACTGAATTAATAAAATCAATTCCAGATTTATCTTTTGTTTCAGAATAAAGGCGATTCAATTTATTTAAACTAAGTAATTGCATTAATAATTTGGCAAAAACTTCTCCTCCAAACTTTTCTAAATGAATTGCTTTTGATATATCTTTTGATGAAACTAAATGCATTTTTCGTATAATAGTTAACTAACAAATATAATTCTTATTCTTCATATTTGAAGCAAATCAGAAAATATAGAAGATATATTATGTAAAGATTATATTCCAGAAAACGAACTTTACCTCCATTAATTGATTCACAGTATCATACATTATTTTTTAGACTTTTTTATCTTTTTATTCTAATTATCTAGAAATACAATGTATATTTGTCGAATATTTTAAATTATTAGTCGAATTTTTAATTTAATCGTCATGAAAAAAATAACAAATATTTTAACTGCATTCATGCTTCTATTAGCTTTGACTGCAAATGCACAAATCAAATTTGGAATTAAAGAAAGTATTAACCTTAGCACTCAATCTGAATTAGGTATGCTTTGGGATACAAATGACATGAAAACAGGCTTTACGCTAGGAGTTACTTTTGATTACCGATTTCATAAAACATTATCTCTTCAAACTGAACTTAATTATAAACGAGCGGGATTAGCTTATGCTAAAAAAGAAGTATCTGGAAAACTAGATGTTAATAGAAATTATGATTATTACAACATTCCTTTATTGATTAAAGGTCGATTTAATGATCAACTAGGATTAAGTCAAAAATGGATGCTTTCTTTTTACGGAGGGCCTTACTACAGTTATCTTCACAAAGCAGAATCAAAAGTCGAATAATCTGACCAAACCATTGTCTCAAACTACGAAAATGAATCGAACAATTCCGACCTGGGCTTAATTATTGGAGGAGAACTTACACGCGTTTTTGATAAGGGAGAATTATTCTTCGATTTGCGTTATGAAATGGGTTTATCTGATGTAACCAAAAACGACGAAATTAAAAATAAAGTTATTGGTATAGGTTTAGGTTATCGATTTTAAATATATTGAAGTAGCCATATAAAAAAACGCGGAGTTTATTCCGCGTTTTTGTTGTTAGTGATTTTTTATCTTTTTCGAATGCATCTTACGCTTCTTTTTGCGTTGGATCCAGTGTCGTAAGTTTTTCCGTCATAAAAGTTTTTCTCGAACATTGCACTTGTGGATCCGGCTCTTTTAGGAGTTGAAGACCAATACCATTCACCATTCATGTTAAGTGCTACTCTGTTTTTATACATGAATTCCAGATCTTCAATTGAAGGTAAATACCAATCGTCATAACCATAAGCTGAAGACATTTCACATCCATT
>PKTC01000376.1 GCA_002869305.1 Marinilabiliales bacterium | reverse complement strand
TAACGTTCTCTAGATAATTCCAAATCTCTTGCTTGATCAAACTTTTTCTTTTGATCAACTATCATATAATAAATAATAGTTAAAATAACAGGGAATACCACAAGATAAAATATCCAAAAATAATCAGATACTTCATTTAGTTTCATAGGTAGTAATATAAAAAAAAGGAAGAGTACGATGATATGTAAAAGCACACCAAATGTAAAAATTGCATAATACTTTCTTTTTAACTTGATCCTTGGGAAATAGATACAAAATACATATCCAGTAAATGCAGAGGTTACGATTACAATTATTCCAGTTATCATTCCACTTCCACCGATTATTATTCTATAAATCATAGAAATAATCGCAGCAATGAGCGTAGCAATGCCGCCACCAAAAATTCCAACTAAGCCTAAGATTATTGATCTACCATCAAAGATTACACCAGATTCTGTTTTTATAGCGAATATCATGGATAACACACTTATTGTTCCAAATAAAATACCTGTAGCGATTTTTTGAAAATTATTTTTTTTATGTAAATACCTTAATATTAGACTATATAAGTAGACTGATGTAATTATAAGCGCAAGGTTAGAGATCATTATTAAATTCATGATAGGTTTTTTATGTTCTTCTAATGAATTATTTTAAAAAACATTATTACAATTTACTAATTTAAAAACACATTTAAACAAGAAAAAATAATAATGTGCTATCTGTACTTTTTTTCTTTGAAATGATTACGGAAGCACCAAATAAATATCAAAAAATCTTAGAGAAAGCTAGTCAAAGCTTTATACCTAAATAGCGACTATAAAAAAATATAGAAGTTCCATTTCTGAAGTCTCTCTTGGGATCACTTTAAAAAGTTGGTGGATTAAATAAAAATTTAATCTTTGTAGTCATTAAACCAATATGACTATGAATTCACAAAAATCACAATATAGTATCCTTATAAAAGCCCTATTGCCTGAAGAAATCTTTGATTATTTTGAAATCACAAAAGTTGAAGTAGAGCCTAAAGTTATTGATGTTCATTTAGATGAGTTAAATGTCACACCTAAAGAATATTCAGGTGAAAAACTTATTTCAAAAGGTTTTCATGAATCCACGGTTTTTCAAGACTTCCCCATAAGAGACAAAGCAGTGTATTTGGATGTAAGGCGTAGAAAATGGCTGGTAGAAAGTACTGGCAAAGTTGTTAGTAGACAATGGGACTTATCGGCAAAAGGATCGCGTTACACAAAGGATTTCGCGACTTTTTTAAAAGGATTATTTGGATAACTACCCAATAAGCAGTAGAAGTCTTGAAAAGCATTATTACATTAATGGAGATCAATTAGGTCAGCAGTATAAAGAACATCTCAGCGACTTTAACACATGGAATCAATTCGGACATGCTGAGCATTGGGTTCTGTTTTCTCATAATCTTGGAGAATACTTGAGTATTGATGAAACAGCTTTATCTAATGGAGAGCTTTATGCTATAATAACTAACAAGAAGGCCAAAGGTAAAAAAGGGACTTTAGTCGCCATGATAAATGGAACCTGTTCAGATAAAGTGATAGAAGTTTTAAAAAAGATTCCCATGTCAAAAAGAAGAAAAGTTAAAGAAGTTACTCTAGATATGGCTAGTTCAATGAATAAAATTGTGAGAATAAGCTTTCCTAAAGCCACACGAGTAATTGATAGATTTCATGTACAAAAACTAGCTTATGATGCCTTGCAGGAGATAAGAATAAAACACAGGTGGGAAGCGATTGATCAAGAATCAGAAGCTATAAGAACAGCCAGATACAATCATAAAACTTATGAATCGGTAGTTCTTGCTAATGGCGATACTGTAAAGCAATTGTTGGCACGAAGTAGATACCTGCTATTTAAATCTACCAATAAATGGACTGAAAAACAGAAAGAAAGGGCTAAAATATTATTTGCTCAATATCCGGATATAGAAAAAGCTTACTCATTGACACATTCCTTGCGAATGATATTTACTCACAACTCTGATAAAAATGTAGCACTTACAAAACTTGCTCATTGGTATAATAAAGTTGAAGATGCAGGGTTTGCATCTTTTCGTACAATAATGAATACAATACATGATCACTACAGGGGTATACTAAACTATTTCGATAATAGAAGCACGAATGCTTCTGCAGAGTCGTTCAATGCAAAATTAAAAGCTTTTAGAGCAACATTGAGAGGCGTGAAGGATATTAGATTTTTTCTCTACAGAGTAACTAAAATTTATGCTTAAAGAATTTTAATCCACCGGAAATGTCAAGTGATCC
>PKTC01000408.1 GCA_002869305.1 Marinilabiliales bacterium | reverse complement strand
GCTTTCATATGAAAGCCCTTTTTGTATTATTTTATTATCTCAACCCAATTGTGCGGGTCTGGTTCATCACCATATTGAATAGCTACTAGCTTATTGTATATTTTTGTTGAGATTGGTCCTGCTTTACCATCTTTACAGAAAAAGTATTTTTTATCTTCATCTATATCATAAATCTCCCCTATGGGTGAAATGATAGCTGCAGTCCCACAAGCCCCAATCTCTTCAAAGCTATCCAATTCTCCAATATCAACAGGCCTGCGTTCAACTTTTAATCCTAAATCTTCTGCCAACTGCATTAAACTCATATTTGTAATCGAAGGTAAAATTGATGATGATTTTGGAGTGATATAAGTATTATCTTTTATTCCAAAAAAATTAGCAGCACCAATTTCATCAATATATCTCTTATGAATAGAATCCAGATACATTGGTGAACCATATCCTGCATCATGTGCTTTTTTTACACCTCGCAAACTGGATGCATAGTTACCTCCTACTTTTATACTACCTGTACCTAAAGGAGCTGCTCGATCCGAATCTCTTACTACTGCAATTTTTACAGGACTAAACCCTTCTTTAAAATAAGGTCCTACTGGAGAAGCAAATACCATAAATAAATATTCATCTGCTGGCTTAACACCTACTTGTGTGCCAGAGCCAATAAGCAACGGACGCAAATATAATGCCGCTCCTGTTCCATAAGGAGGAACAAAACGTTCGTTCATTAATACCGCTTTAGTTATTGCTTCTTTAAACAATTCTTTTGTTATAGGCTGCATTAATATTCCATGAGCCGAACGCTCCATTCTTTTGAAATTTTCTTCCCATCGGAATAAACGAATTTTATCGTCTTTTCCTCGATAAGCTTTCATTCCTTCAAAAGCTTGTTGTCCATAATGTAATGCAGTTGCTGAAATATGCAGGTTTATATACTCCGATGACGATATTTCTAATTCTCCCCACTTCCCATCTCTATAATAAGTTCTGACGTTATAATCTGTTTTCAGGTATCCGAAAGGCAATTCGCCCCAATTCAAATTTGTCATAATATTTAGTTTTTGATTTTCATTTTTTTGATGCTCAAAGATACCAAAATAGAAACTTTAAACTTTAAAAAAAAGCCTATTTCACAACATGAAAATCAATGATTTTTTATTTCTGATAATCGGCAACTGAAATTTCCTCAACACCCTTAGCTTTCAATTTATTTATTGCCTTTGTTTTACTTTTCTCTGATTTACCAATAATTGCATCCGGAATAATAAATATATCATATCCAAGCTTTTCTCCAGTCAATGCTGAGGTCGTAAGGCACTCACTCGCTACTCGACCGACTAATACAATCTGGCTGATGTCTCTTTCCTTTAAATACTTATTTAGCTCGTCTGAATTAAAAACATCTCCACCATGATCAACGAAAACATTCTCGTTTACCACATTTATCCTGTTATCCAGATCTTTTATTATTTCATCGGTATATATTTTTTTTAAGGTTATATTTAAAATTTTATGAATTGCCTTTGAGTAAGCAACATTTTCAGGATTTACATGCTCAATAATTTGATTTATCATTTTAATCTCTTTATCTGAAGACTCTTCAGATAATTTACCATTAGAATCTATTTCTTGCATGTGCACAACAATAACTATTTTATTGTCTAAAGTATTGTTTTCTGCTTGAGCAAGCGACTTAATGGATAGGAAAAGTAATGCTACTAAGCATCCAGTAACTACATAGAATGGTTTCATGTTTCGATTCGTTTAGTTTATAGTATCGAAATTATGCATTCCTTAAATCAGATACTAATCATTTAATTAGATTTAGCAATTGTTAACTTTTTTAAACATTTTCTTAAAAATATTCAAAAAAAAGAGCCGCTCCAGTTTGGAACGGCTCTTTTATAAAATAATTTATATTTATTTTTCAATTCCTAAGCTATTTAATAAAGCATCTGTTTTTGGTTCGCGTCCGCGGAAACCAACATACATTTCCATCGCATTTTTAATTCCATTCATAGCAAGAACATTGTCTCTAAAAGCTTTTGCTGTTTCCTGATCAAAGATATCAGTTTCTTTAAAAGCTTCGAAAGCATCATTATCTAATACACTTGCCCATGTATATGAATAGTATCCAGCATCATATCCACCCATAATATGACGGAAATAAGTTGGACGATATCTTGAATAGATTTCAGGTATTAATCCTATTTCGTTCATATACTCTTTCTCAAAATCCATAACTTCTAGATCTGGATCAACTTCAGTCATCATATGAAATTTCATATCAAGCAAAGAAGCAGCAAGAACCTCAGTTTTTCCAAACCCTTGATTAAAGCTTGCACTTGCTTTTAATTTTTCAATTAGCTCATCAGGAATTACCTCACCGGTATCATAATGCTTGGCATACATTTTAAGAACCTCTGGCTCAAAAGCCCAGTGTTCCATAATCTGAGATGGTAACTCAACGAAATCCCATGCAATGTTACTAGCTTCATAAGAAGTTTCTGCAAACATTCCATCTAAAGCATGTCCAAATTCATGAAACATAGTGCTTACTTCGTCGGCGCTTAATAACGCTGGTTTATCACCACTTGGACGAGTAAAGTTACATACATTGTTTACCAACGGGGTAATCTCCTTACCATCTTTAGTATATGAATGTCCTTGGTATTGTCCACACCATGCACCACCTCTTTTACTTGCACGTGGATGCATATCCATAAAAAATAATGCTAAATGTGATCCATCAGCTTCTTTAACCTCATAAACAGTAGTTTCCGGGTGAGGAACAGGGATTCCATCAATTGGAGTAAAGGTAATTCCAAATAATTTTTCAGCAACATCGAAAATACCTTGTCGCACATTTTCTAGCTCAAAATAAGGACGAACTTCATTTTCATCAAGATCGTATTTTTCCTTACGCAATTTTTCTGTATAGTAAAACCAATCATGTGGTTCTAATTTAAAATCTCCACCTTCTTTTTCAATCATTGCTTGTAAAGCAGCTCTTTCTTTTTTAACCTTTGGCAATATACCGTTCCATAACTGATCTTGCAATAAAGCAAAAACTCTTTCAGGATTTTGAGCCATTCTTGGCTCAGTTACATAAGAAGCATGGTTTTCATATCCTAATAGCTGAGCTCTTCGAACTCTTAAATTAAGAATATTCTTTAAAATTTCTTTATTATCATATTCATCATCGTGATTACCTTGATTTACATATGCATTATAGATTTCTTTTCTTAGCTCTCTGTTGTCTGCATATTGTAAGAATGGAATCATACTAGGTTTATTAATTGTAAATACCCATCCTTCAATGCCTTCATCCTTTGCGGTTTCTTTTGCTGCCTGAATTGATGCATCGGGTAAACCTGATAAATCAGCCTCATCGTTAACAACTAATTTAAATCTGTTAACCTCAGCTAATACATTTTGGCTAAACTTAGTTGTTAAAACTGAAAGTTCTTGATTTATCTTTTTTAATTCTTCTTTTTGCTCTTCTAGTAAAGCCGCGCCATTTCTAATAAATCCTTTATAATCACTTTCTAACAAGAATAATTGCTCATCGGTTAAGTCATACTTATCTTTATTTTCATATACAAGCTTAACTCTTTCAAAATATCTTGGATCCAATCTGATTTCGTCAGCGTGTGCTGATAATTTTGGATAAATTTCCTGTGCTAATTGCTGAATCTCGTCACTTATGTTAACCGAGGTAAATTCACCAAATACAGCATTTACTTTACTTAATAGCTCACCCGCATAATACGAAGCTTCAACTGTATTTTCATATGTTGGTGCTTCCGCATTTGCCATAATCTCCTCCATTTCAGCTTTATGCTGATTCATAGCCTCTTCATAGGCAGGAACAAAATGCTCAATTTCTACCTTATCAAAAGGTGGAACATTAAATGGAGTATCCCATTCTGTTAGTAATGGATTTGTTTCTTTAACCTCCATATTGCATGATATAGCAATCATTGAAATAATAGTAAGAATTAATAATACTTTCTTCATTTTATTAATATTTATGGTTTTTAATTTTAAAGGCGTAAAGGTAACAATTAGATGCATTTACACGAATAAATTTTAAAAAAAGAAATTAAAAAAAGCCTTATCAAATTGATAAGGCTTTTTTTATAATCAATGAGCATTAAATATTTTTAGTCTAAGCTAATTTCACATTTACTGCATTCAAACCTTTTTTACCCTCTTGTAATTCGAAAGTAACTTCGTCATTTTCATTAACTTCATCAATCAAGCCAGATACGTGTACAAAATACTCTTTTTCTGTTTCTAGATCTTTAATAAATCCATAACCTTTTGATTCATTAAAAAATTTTACTGTTCCTTTATTCATAATATAATGTTAAAAATTTATACTAAGATAAGCATATATTTAAAACTACTAAAGAAATTACCTAAAAAATGAGGTTTTATGGTAGATTATGCTAATCTTATATTTATATTAGGTATAACATTAGGAAGTTTAATTTGTTCAGGCACCAATCTCTGACCTAAGAAATTCCTAATATACTCCATGTATTTCTGTTTATAATATTCCACTTTTAGTTCTAGCACTACCTGTGCAACTGGCTGTATCTTAGTCGCTAAATAAGCTTTTGATCCAGCAAATGCGAAACCTTTCTCCATATTTCCTTGTGCTGCATTATGCAAAGCCTGGGCAATACAATAAGGAACATTTTTAGAATCACATGATTTTAAACATTTCCAATAACACTTAAACGGTTCAGTTTCACCTGAATTTAACCTGTCGATAAAACTGTTTTTTATCGCTCTTCCGGGAAGTCCAACCGGGCTTTTTATAATTGTTATATCACCTTCTTTTGCGTTAATGTATGTTTCCTTAAATTTTACAGATGCATCGCACTCATTTGTGGTAACAAATCGAGTACCCATTTTAACACCCTTTGCACCACGCTTCATTATTTCATACATATCCTTACCAGAATATATTCCTCCTCCTGCAATTACAGGAACTTCTTTTTCAAAGTCCTGCTCAAACTTATTCAGTTCTACTACGGTTTCCTCTACTAAATCTCCAAGTGGAACTAATTCTCCGTTTAGATCGTCAGGTTTAAATCCCAGGTGACCTCCAGCCATTGGCCCTTCAACCACAACTGCATCAGGGATATAATTAAAATTTTTGGCCCAGAATGAAAAGATTACTTTTGCAGCTTTTGCGGAAGATACTTTTACAATAAACTTTGCATGGATATTTTTAAATCCTTTGTCTATTACATATTGAGGCATTTTTAATGGCAATCCTGCTCCTAAAATTATTACATCTATCTTCTCTTCAAGCGCCACAGTTAACAAATCTTCATAATCTGTTACAGCAACCATCAAGTTTACACCTAATACTCCATCCGTTAAGCTCCTGGCCTTTCTAATTTCTTTTCTTAAAGCTCTCTTATTTGCCTCACGATAATTCTTCATATAGTCAGGCTCAGTCATTCCAATAGCAACCGCAGATATAACTCCGATTCCTCCAGCATTTGCCACTGCAGACGCTAGTCCTGATAAAGATATTGCAACTCCCATTCCACCCTGGATAACGGGTAAATTAACTTTTAAATTTCCAATCTGTAATGGATTCATAATTTGCTCTTATTTAAAACTGAACAAAACTATGGAGAAGCTCTGGTTAATTAAAATAAAAGGTATTAATGAGAGTTTATAGGTTTAAAAAGACATAAATAGGGATGAAAATACTTTATTCAGGGGTGAATTATAGTATTTTTTAACAAATACTATATTAACTCTTTCAACTTATATGCGAAATTTTTTGATACAGGGATAGAAAAGTTTAAATTTTCAAAGAATAACTTATAACCTTGAATGCCACCTTCAATCTTATCAATAAAGTTAATATTTACCATATAGGATCGATGACATTTAAATACAAACTTGTGATCCTTTATTAATTCCTCGGCCTTTTTTAAACTAGTCCTAATCATTTGACTTTTCATTTCTTTGCCTTCTTTCCAAAATACTTCGATGTAATTGTTTGCAGCTTTAATTAATACAATGCTACTAACCTTTATTGAAAGATTATCTTTTGCATAATCGGAAACAAAGTGAACTAATTTTTCTTCTATTGTTTTATTATCTTTTAATTTTTTATTAATTCCTTCTACTAATTTTAAATTTGAGCGAAGCATTCTATTTCTATTCACAATAATCAATCCAGTGATTGGTATTATGGCTATTACAATTAATCCAAGAACAACTTTAAAGTCAATGTGGAAAATCCCCAACAACTTATAATAAAGATAGTACCCCACAGATATTGTTGTTAATATCCATAGATTCCAAAGTATTTCCTTTTTAATATTCCAAATTCTTTTTATGAAAATAGAGGGTATTAAACTTGGAAGTATTAACAAGTTTAGACTTAAAGAAAGGAATGTAATTGCTGCTAAACCCAACACCACATAAAGTTTTTCTTTACTATCCATTAAATTCACATCCAGCGGCTGAAATAAATAAAGAAATGCTAAAACACCAATGCTGATAAAAAATATGAGTTTACTATTATATTTTAAATCGTCATTGAAAGGATAAGGTTTATTTAAAAAATTAGTCATTTTAAATTACATAAAGTATTTTGCCATTCAAAAGTATGCTTTTTTGGTTCTCAAATCATAATTACTTAGACGATATTAATTAAAAATTGTTAACTCGAGGTGGTAATAAAGTTTACAATAATTATAATTTGTTCTGTAACAATTTCACTTTCATAGTCTTATGTAGATTGTTTACTAGCACAAAAACACAATCAAGTACTAATCAATAATTTAAGATTCCGTTAACATGAAAAAATCCCATAGTGAATCTTGCGGAGGATTAGCCAATATCTTAACAGCTTCTTTTTTTACTGGATGAATAAATTCAATTTTACGTGCATGTAGACTAATTCCTCCATCTGGATTTGATCTGGCGAAACCGTATTTAAGATCACCTTTAATAGGACAGCCAATTTTTGCCAATTGACATCTTATTTGATGATGTCTGCCAGTATGAAGATCAACCTCCAACAAGTAATATTTATCAGATGAAGCTATTAACTTGTATGATAAACTTGCAAGTTTTGAATTTTTTACTTCCTTGTCGTAACAAAAAGATTTATTTTTTTGCTGATTTCTAACAATATAATGTGTAATGGTGTCTGAATACTTTTGCGGTTCATCCTTTACAATAGCCCAATATGTTTTCTTTATATCCTTATTAAGAAACATATCATTCAATCGTGTAAGAGCTTTACTTGTTCTTGCAAACAATAATGCACCACTCACCGGTCTATCAAGTCTATGTGTAACTCCAAGAAATACAGCTCCTGGTTTATTGTATTTATGTTTAATGTATTGTTTAACTTTTTCTGACAATGGTTCATCTCCAGTTTTATCGCCCTGCACAATATCGGAAACTTGCTTATTAACAGCTATTATATGATTATCTTCGTAAAGTATTTCCATTGATTATATTGAAAAATGCTGAATTAGTATTGTTCTTTTTCGTTAGGGAAGTCCATTGTTTTTACATCGTTTATATATGATTTTACAGACCCTTTAATTTCCTCAAATAAATTATGATAACGACGTAAAAAACGCGGTGAAAATTCTTGTGTAATACCTAGCATATCGTGCAAAACCAACACCTGCCCGTCAACACCACTCCCAGCACCAATTCCTATTATTGGAATTGTTAGTTCTTTGGCTACTCTTTCTGCTAATTTAGCTGGAATTTTCTCAAGAACAATTGCAAAACATCCTGTTTCTTGAAGTCTATGAGCATCTTCAATTAATTTTTTAGCTTCTTCCTCTTCTCTTGCTCTAACAACATAAGTTCCAAATTTATGAATTGATTGAGGAGTCAGCCCAAGGTGTCCCATAACAGGTATGCCAGCAGATAATATTCTTTGTACAGACTCAATAATCTCCACTCCGCCTTCAATTTTAACCGCATGTCCACCGGTTTCTTTCATCATTCTAATAGCACTTGTAAGTGCTTCTTTTGAATTACCCTGATACGAACCAAAAGGTAAATCAACCACAACAAGAGCTCTACTAACTGCGCGCACTACTGACTTCGCATGATACATCATTTCCTCCATTGTAATTGGAAGCGTAGTCTCATTTCCTGCCATAACATTAGATGCGGAATCTCCAACGAGAATTACATCTACTTCGGCCTGATCAAGAATTCTTGCCATAGAATAATCATAGGCTGTTAACATAGCTATCTTTTCATTTCTAAGTTTCATCTCATGCAATACATGAGTTGTAACACGCTTTATTTTTTGGTGAACTGACATGACTATAGATATTATTTTAATTGACAAAGCTACAAATAATCGTAATTAATTGCGATTATTTTATTAGAAAGAAACTTTTGTAATTATTTGAGATATGACAATATGTCTTTTTGTCACACATTCTGACTTCAATTCTGTTATAAATATTTAATCAATGTCAGATTTACATTAATGTCAGTTAAATTTTCAATGGCATAATGATTGTTTATTAGAATGCGATTAAAATTTTGAAATTAATAGTATAATAACATTTAAATAAAGAACAAAATGAGTAAAATAATTGGTATAGACTTAGGAACAACAAATTCATGTGTTTCGGTAATGGAGGGAAATGAGCCTGTTGTTATTCCTAATAGTGAAGGAAAAAGAACCACACCTTCAATTGTAGCTTTTATCGAAAATGGAGAACGTAAGGTTGGCGATCCTGCAAAACGACAGGCAATAACTAACTCTACCAAAACAATATCTTCTATTAAAAGATTTATGGGAGAAACATACGATAAAGTTCAAAAGGAAATTAATAGAGTATCATACAAAGTTGTAAAAGGCGAAAATAATACTCCTAGAGTACAAATTGATGACAGACAATATTCTCCACAGGAGATTTCTGCTATGGTTCTTCAAAAGATGAAGAAAACTGCTGAAGATTATCTTGGGCAAGAGGTTACTGAAGCAGTTATCACAGTACCTGCATATTTTAGTGATTCGCAAAGACAAGCTACCAAAGAAGCAGGCGAAATTGCAGGACTTACTGTAAAACGTATTATTAACGAACCAACCGCTGCCTCTTTGGCTTACGGTTTAGATAAAAAAGATAGAGAAATTACAGTTGCTGTTTTCGACCTTGGTGGTGGTACTTTTGATATCTCTGTTCTTGAATTGGGTGATGGTGTTTTTGAAGTAAAATCAACAAATGGAGACACTCATCTAGGTGGTGATGATTTTGACGAAGTAATTATCGATTGGTTAGCTGATGAATTCAAAAAAGATGAAGGAATTGACTTAAGAAAAGATCCAATGGCACTTCAAAGATTAAAAGAAGCTGCTGAAAAAGCTAAAATTGAATTATCAAGTTCTGCAAGTACTGAAATCAATCTACCTTATATCATGCCTGTTGATGGAGTTCCAAAACACCTTGTAAAAACTCTATCAAAAGCTAAGTTCGAACAATTAGCTGATAAATTAATTCAAGCTACTTTAGAACCTTGTAAAAAAGCGCTAAGCGATGCAAGTATGAAACCATCAGATATTGATGAAGTAATATTAGTGGGTGGATCAACCAGAATTCCAGCAATTCAAGAAGTTGTTGAAAAATTCTTTGGAAAAAAACCTTCTAAAGGAGTAAATCCTGATGAGGTTGTAGCAGTTGGAGCAGCAATTCAAGGTGGTGTTTTAACAGGAGATGTTAAAGATGTATTATTACTTGATGTTACACCACTTTCATTAGGTATCGAAACCATGGGTGGAGTATTAACAAAACTAATTGATGCAAATACAACCATACCTACTAAAAAGTCGGAAACCTTTACTACTGCTGCTGATAATCAACCTTCGGTTGAAATTCACGTTTTACAGGGTGAAAGGCCAATGGCAAAAGATAATAAAACCATTGGACGATTTCATTTAGATGGAATTCCACCAGCACCACGTGGGGTGCCACAAGTTGAAGTATCTTTTGATATTGATGCAAATGGTATTATACATGTAACTGCTAAAGATAAAGCAACAAATAAAGAACAGAGTATTCGTATTGAATCTTCTTCTGGATTAACCGACGAAGAAATCAAACGTATGCGCGATGAAGCTAAAGCAAACGAAGAAACTGACAAACAAGTACGAGAAAAGGTTGACAAATTGAATGCGGCAGATAGCTTAATTTTCTCGACAGAAAAGCAGTTAAAAGAGTTTGGTGATAAACTCTCATCTGACAAGAAAGCAAATATTGAAAAAGTCTTAGCCGAACTAAAAGAAGTTCATAAAAAAGAGGATTTAGATAATATTGAAGCTAAGACTGAAGCTTTAAATAATGCTTGGAAAGAAGCTTCAGAAGAAATGTATAAAGCTTCTCAAGAAGCTGGTGGAGCGCAAGCAGAACCACAAGCTGACCCAAATGCTGGTGCAAAAGACCAAGCAGGTAAAGACGATGGAGAAGTTACTGATGTTGACTTTGAAGAAGTTAAATAAAAATTTATAATTACAGCTCTAAATTTAAAGCTCTCAATGTGAGAGCTTTTTTTATGCTTTGATCTTAACTAAAAATGTGATTAATTCTTTTTACTTTTGTAAAAAACCAAATTATATGAAAACAAATATTCTAATTTTAAATGTGCTTCTAATCTGTTTATCTTTTTCAGCAATTGCTCAACAACAATCAAAAAATCAAGTAGATAAGAATGGATTAAAACAAGGTTACTGGGAAAAATTTTATTCTAATGGCCCAATGCAATATTCCGGCACATTCAAAAATAATATGCCTGTTGGTAAGTTTAATAGATATAATCAAGAAGGAGAATTATCTGTAGAAATGTTCTATAAGGAAAATTCAAATAAAGTTTATACAAAATTTTATTACCCCGGAAAGATTCTCCAGGCTGAAGGTTATTATGTAAACAAAGAAAAAGATAGTACATGGATATATTATACAGAAGAAGGTTATAAAATCAATGAGGTTCCCTATTTGGAGGATCAAAAGAATGGAACAGAACAGAAATTCTATCAAAGCGGCGCTTTATCTGAAAAATCCGAGTGGATTAATGGTATAAATAGCGGCTTAACCATTAGATATTACGAGAATGGAAACGTAATGATGAGAATCATGTATCGGAATAACAAGTTAGATGGCGAGTATAATGTATACGGTCCTGAGGAGAATATATTAGTTCAAGGTCAGTTTGTAAATAACAAGCGCGAAGGTAAATGGATATACTACAAAGAAAATGGACATGTTAGCGACGAGCTAAACTATTTAAATGGCATTGCTGAAAATCAGGAAGAACTTGAAAGATTGGAGGATGAACAAATTAAAATGCTTGAACAAAACAAAGGTAAGATTCAAGATCCTTCAGAGTCTATGTATAATGCCATACCTCCAAGCAAATAATTTATTGAGCGCGGGTATTTCATTTTTACCTATTTGCAACCTTTTTTCTTTTTATTTGTAAATGTATATATGAAAAGATTCCTCTTAATATCATTTATTTTAATTTCTCATGCAACCTTTTCACAAGTAGCAGAAAGCTGTTACCGTTTATATTTAACTGATAAAAACAATAATGCTTTTATTATAAGTCAACCAGAAGACTTCCTTTCTCAAAAAGCAATAGAAAGAAGAACGAAATATGGTTTAGACATAAAAGAAAATGACTTGCCAGTGTCTCGACCTTATCTTGACAGCTTAAAGTCACTTGGTGTGCAGATTATCCATCAATCTAAATGGCTAAACACGGTAGTTGTGAGATCAAATAATCATGAGTTGATTGACACAATTACTCAACTGGAATTTATAAAGTCAAAACAAAAATCTTATACCAATATAAGTTTGTTCGAAAACGGCATATCTCTTAAAAAAAATCTTCTCAGCGAACTATATAATCAAAGTGACTACCTGGATTATGGTTTTGCAACAACGCAAATTAGCATGATTAATGGTCATTCATTGCATATAAATGGCTTTAAGGGGAAACATATTACAATTGGAGTAATTGATGCAGGCTTTTATAATGTTGATTTACTTCCTGCTTTTGATAGCCTTTGGGCTAATAACCAAATACTTGGAGTAAAAGATTTTGTTGATGGAGATAATCAGGTATTTGACGCTTCGAGTCATGGAATGAAGGTTTTATCAACTATGGGGGGTAATATTCCAGGACAACTTGTTGGAACGGCTCCAAATTCCAGTTACTGGCTTTTTAGAACTGAAGATAGCTCTTCGGAATCTTCGATAGAGGAAGATTATTGGGTTGCTGCTGCAGAATTTGCTGATAGTGTTGGATGCGACATAATTACATCATCATTAGGTTACTCCCAATTTGATGATCCAAGTTCGAATTATACATATTCAGACATGGATGGTAATACCACATTTATTACAAGAGCTGCTGATATTGCAGCTTCAAAAGGAATATTAGTTATTAATAGTGCTGGAAATCTTGCTGATGATCCGTGGACTTATATTTCTGCACCAGCAGATGGAGATAGTGTTTTAACTGTTGGTGCTGTTGATGCATTTGCTACATACGCATACTTTAGTGGTTTAGGGCCAACTTCCGATGGTAGAATTAAACCCAACGTAGCAGCAATGGGTTATCAAACAGTCGTTCAAGGAACCAATGGAGATATTTCTTTTGCTAATGGGACATCATTCTCTACACCAATCATTGCGGGTATGGCAGCTTGCTTATGGCAGTATTATCCCGAATTAAATAATATGGAGATAATTAAGAAAATAGAAGAAAGCGGACATCAATATTCAAACCCTGATTATAAATTAGGATATGGAATTCCTGATTTTGGAAAAGCTGCTAACTTATCTAGTACTAATATAAATACACATATAGAAAATGCCACCGTAAGGATCTATCCAAACCCGTTTACAAAAAGTATTCAAATTGAAGTAATACAGAGGTCAAGCGAAAATATAACTGTTGAACTTTTCAATATTACCGGCCGAAAGATTTTTCAAAATGATTTTTCAAATATTAAGTCGACTATGATAAATATAGATAACCTAAACTATCTGCCTTCCGGAATTTATTTTATTAAAATAATAATTGGAAAACAAGTTATCCAAAAAAGCATCTCTAAAATTTAATATCAAATGAATCAACCATTCACATTACTTGGACTAAATAAAAGTATCCAGGAAAAAATCAATGCAAGTTTTTCTGAAAATGTTTGGGTTATTGGAGAAATAAGTGAGCTGAAAGTAAATCAAAATGGTCATTGTTATTTAGAATTAATTGAAAAAGATTTTGTTACAGATCATATTATCGCTAAATCAAGAGCTACTATATGGTCCTATACATATAGAATGCTTCGTCCTTACTTTGAAAGTGTAACGGGTCATGAATTAATCCCAGGAATAAAGCTTTTAGTCCAGGTAAAAGTAGAGTTTCATGAACTTTATGGTTTAAGTTTGAATATTACGGATATTGATCCCAATTATACTTTAGGAGATCTTGCTCAAAAAAGAAAGGAAACAATTAAAAGGCTTGAAAATGATGGCGTTTTTAACCTGAATAAAGAGTTAAACTTTCCCATGGTTCCTCAAAAAATTGCTGTAATCTCATCTGAAACAGCGGCAGGATACCAAGATTTCAAAGATCAACTTGAAAATAATAGTTATGGCTTCAAGTTTTACACAAAACTTTACCAGTCTAAAATGCAGGGGACATTAGCTGAAGATTCTATTATCAATTCACTGGAAATGATCTTCGAAAACGAAAACTTGTTTGATGTTGTTGTAATTATAAGAGGCGGTGGTTCTCAAGCAGATTTGAGTTGTTTCGACAGTTATTTGCTTGCTGCAAATATTGCGCAATTTCCATTGCCAATCCTCACAGGAATTGGTCATGATAAAGATGAATCAATAGCAGATCTGGTTGCTTTTCATAAATTAAAAACCCCAACCGCAGTAGCTGAATATATAATTGAAAAAACTGCAAAATTTGAAGAAGGTATTCACAAATTAAAAGAAAATACGCTGGATATCTTTTTCGATACAT
>PKTC01000419.1:14125-20429 GCA_002869305.1 Marinilabiliales bacterium | reverse complement strand
TGCCACATATAGATAAAGAATGAAATAAATACAATTTGTGGATCTAATAAATAATTATTTACTGCACTCCATCCAATTAGCAAAGGTGTTACTCCTGTTAAAGATCCTGGAACAACAGCAAAAACGGTTTTCTTCTTAAGAAATGTATAGAATCCATTGTACCAAATAAGATTTAATAGTCCAAGCATAGCGGGAAGAGTTCCTACTTTAAGATATAAAAGAATAAACCCCGCTGAGCAAAGCAATATGGCTATAAATAATCCTAAGCCTGCAGAGATTAATTTAGAAGGTATTGGTCTGGATTTCGTTCTGAACATTAGTGCATCAACATTTCGTTCCTGAAATTGATTCAACGCAGAAGCACCTCCAGATAAAAGGAAAACTCCAAGAAAGATGTAAAGAATATTTATATCAATACTGGATGCAGCAACAATATATCCGGTAATCGCTGAAAAAGAAACAGCTAAAGAAACTCCCAAACGCATCAGCTTTGGGAGTGATTTTAATATTCTTACAATTAAATTAGAATTCAATATTAATTCTCCTTTTTAGCAGATCTTCTTTTACCAATAATCAATCCTATAAAAACAAGAACAGCGATAAACATGATAACAGTACCTGCAACTCTTGTTACACTTAAGGTGTAGGTCTGCCCCTGAGGATCGTAATTAAAGCAATATTGTAAAACTTTACTAATAGTTGGTCTTGGAATTCCTTGCTGAGCTTCAATAATAGCCATTTTCAAATCAAAAGGTAAAAAATCTAAACCATAAAGATACCGCGTTATTTTACCATCCGGACTAATAAGTATAATGCCAGAAGGGTGTGCAAAATCAAGACCTGTTTCTTTGTATCTAAAACCAACAGCTTCAGTTATGGCATCAATATTTTCCTGATCTCCCGTTAAATACATCCAATGAGCTGCTTTTTCTTTAACAATATTATCAATAAAGTTAGATTTTTTCTTCTGAGCTTTTTCTGGCGTATCGGTAACATCAAAACTGATTGTTAAAATCTGGTAATCTTTACCCAACTCCATATCTACCTTCTCGGCAACTCTGGATATACTTTCTTGCAATGGATTACATACTCCGGGGCAATTAAAATACACAAAAGATAAAACAGTTGGCTTATCAATTAATTCACGTAAAGTTACTTGTTTGTTTACCTCGCTATTAAATACCAGGTCAAGTGGAATTGTATCGCCCAAATGCTCTAGCCAACCAATTTCAACGATATCTGGATTTATTGGATTTTGACTTTTTAATTCAAATGTAAAAAGTAGTGTTAAGAATACTACTATGGTGGTAATCTTTCTCATATTGTTATTTTTTATAAGATTCCTGCTTCGTTTTCACCTTTTTGGTAAATGCCTGCAATCATCAAAGCACCTCCCATAAGTGCTGTATCTTTAAGTAGTGCAAACATTGCCATCATTTTAGTAGCATCATCGAAAAGTTGAGGTATATGAATCGCTACAATAAAAACGAATAGTAAAAAGGCAAGTAAAATACAGG
The DNA here is from genome assembly GCA_002869305.1 of Marinilabiliales bacterium. GTDB lineage: Bacteria > Bacteroidota > Bacteroidia > Bacteroidales > UBA12077 > UBA12077. The sequence goes on along the minus strand of PKTC01000419.1, from coordinate 18,912 downwards.
ATAATTTAATATACTTCTTAAATATAATACTAACACTTGCAGCTATAAGTGCAATACCTGTTAGCACAATAGTAAAGCTTGTGCCAGGAATAAATGAGTTTAACATTCCGGTAAAGAAATCAACCATTAAAAAGTGATTTAATCCAAAAATGGCAAACGGCAAAGCAAAAAGAATACGTCCGACAGTAGTGAGATTTTTCATATACGTATGATTTAGATATTTTCTATTAATGAACTTTATTCGGTTAAAATACTATATTCTTTAGCTTCGTATCCCAGTTCATTGATAGCTTCTTTCACTTTAAGTATATCAACTTTGGTTGAATCTAGCTCTACTACGGCAATACCTTTAAGATGATCTGCTTTTGAAGTGTAAACACCTTCAAATTCGTTGATTGTTTTCTGGATGGCATTTTCGCAACCTGTACATGTCATTCCGTCAATATTTAACTCAATTTTTTGAGCATTTGCCATTGTTTGAGTTATTTCTTCAACAACTACTTCTGTCTCTTCTGCTGTTTCCTTTGGTGCATTCTGACATGCAAATGCAAAAACTAAAACAGGAATCAATAAAAATCTAAGTTTCATAATTATGTAATTAAGGGTTTTAAGTACTAAAATCATTTCTAAATGTACTTAAAAATACAATATAAGTCAAAGAATGTTCAAAGTAACATTCTCTAAGAAAAGAACAAAATAGCTGAAATAAAAGTTGATTTAATTCGATTTTATTTTGCCAGTAAAAGTTTCCCAGAATTCTATATGGAATTGATAACTTTGATTTTCTTTGAGAATCTCAATTCCTGATGTCAAATCATCTTTTAGATTCTTTCTGTATTTTATTTCAGGATCATGCAAAGATTTCCCTTCTGGATGAAACTGAATTCCAAGGACATTTGGATATTTTTCGTGAACAATGGCTTCAATAATTTTTCCATCCATAGAGTTGGCAATAGACATTAAGTTTTTCCCTAACTTTTCTATAGCTTGATGGTGATTACTATATATGAGAGGACTCAAATTTTTGCAATCATCTCCTGCCAATGGTTTTTGATTGGTAATTTTGATTTGATGAAAATTCCCCGGGAATAGGGTAGAAACAATAGTTAAATTATTGTTATAATTTCTGTGCTGCTTATTATTCTCTAAAGCAAGGACTTCTTCTACAGTTTTTAAATCATAGAGTTCACTTGGTATATCTTGCACCATACTTCCTCCAGTTGCAATATTCATTGTCTGCATTCCAAGGCAAATAGCATAAACTGTATAACTTGGGTTTTCTTCTAATAGAGGAACAGAAGCTTCATTCTGTGATCCGCCCAACAAATGAAACATAAACGATGCTTCGAAATAAAGGCGATATGGGTCAGTCATTCGAGTTAACAAACTCATTGATTCACCATAAATAGCTGGAGGCAAATCAGGACCACCAAAGAAAATAATTCCAACACTTTTTTGAAATATGTCTCTGTATATATAACTACATTCATTTTCTTGGTAAAGCTTATTGGGTTCTATATCCTCTGCTACTTTTCGTAGAGTAATATTAGCATAATTATTTTCTTCTAAGAATTGAGCTGATTCAGAATAATCATAAGTTTCTTTTTCATGATATACACCAACAATAGTTATGTTTCTTAGATCAATAATCTTTTTATTTAATAAGCTGGTGAATAGTTCTAAATTATAAGCAGTTGGATGCATGAGCACTAAAGTATTTTTTTGTGCAAAAAGGCATACATTAAATAGTATAATTCCTAGAATTAGAATGACTTGTTTTTTCATTTTCATATTCTTAGATGAGCATTAAAATTAAGATAATAATTGGTAAACAAAAACCCCAGAAATATTTTTCCGGGGAATAAAGAGATATATAGTAATCAAGATGTTTTCAACTTCACATTTGATATTTCATAAAAATGAAATACTCTAATAATTAATTGTTGTCATCGCGGTCGTTTGCTCTCTTAACAACAATTTCTCTTCCTTCAATTTCAACGCCATTGAGGTCTTCAATAGCCCGAAGAGCGTCATCATCGTTAGGCATTTCAACAAAACCAAACCCTTTTGAGCGCTTAGTTTCGCGATCGAAAATAATTTTTGCAGAAGCTACGTCGCCGTATTCTCCAAAAATTTCCTGCAATTTTTCACTTTTCACTTTGTAGTTCAAATTTGCTATAAAAATGTTCATAGTAATAAAAAAAATTAATGAATAAATGATTTTTAAACTGAGTAAAAATAAAGACTGAACTTACCAATCTTAACTTAATACTCAACTTTAATTATATCAAATATACAAGTTTCTATATTTAAAATCCACTTATTGAATAAAATTTATATTATAATAGGATTAGTAATCAGACAGATAAAAGTAGGTATGAGTTAGTGCGCGTAATCTGCTTTTAATATTGAGTATATATAACAATCCAGTACTTCGTTATTTTTTATAACCGTTTGTTTAAGACAAGCTTCTGACTTAAACCCACATTTTTTAAGAACAGCTTTAGAGGCTGTATTTGTTTCAAAGACATGAGCATAGATTCGGTGAATACTAAAATTCTTAAATGTATAATCTAACATTGCTTTTAGGACTTTGGTTGCGATTCCTCGATTCCAATATTTTTCTCCTAACCAATAACCAATTTCAGCATTCTTCCTGAATACATCTGCTTTCTTAATAATCCCTATTCCGCCAATTGCATTTCCTTTATAAACAATTGCGAAGTTTGTTAAAGGTTCATTCTCATTTGCGATATCAATCCATTGTTTGGCGGCTAATTCTGTATAAGGGTATGTAAATTCATCACGAAGGTTATCCCAAATTTTTTTATTATTGGCATGTTTTGCCAATGATTTGATATCTTTTTTTTGCCAATTTCGAAGAACAATATCTCCCAAATTTATCATATCTTTCTACTTAGTTTGTTAAAGATAAGAATTAAATCGTTAGTTTTATTAATATTAGATTTGTTAAGGTTTGTTAATATTTAATGCTGAATCATATATTTCCATAATTTAGCTTTTATGAGAAAACCGGCTATGCGTTTTGTAATATTTTTGGGAGTTATTTCAATTATTGGAATCATTGCTTTACAGGTTTACTTTTTTCAGATCACTTTTAACAATGAGGAAAGAAAATTAGATCAAAAAATTCAGGTAGCTCTATGGGAAGTGGTTGAGCAGATATATGCTTTGAACCAAATCAATTATTCCGGTATTAATCCGGTAGTGCAAGTGTCATCTGATTATTTTGTAGTTAATGTAAACGATTTTATAGATGCCGACGTGTTGGAGCATTATTTGGTAAAAACGTTCGAAAAACAAAACATCCAACTTGATTTTGAGTATGGCATATACGATTGCCAAGCGGAACAAATGTTATATGGTAATTACGTTAATTTGGGACAAAAGGAGAATAAACCCACCAAGATAGAGTTACCCAAACATGAAGAGTTTATCTATTATTTTGGAATATATTTCCCATGGCGTAAACAGTATATATTGGGTAACATAAATAGTATTTATATATTATCGGGTATTTTAGTATTTGTCGTTTTGTTTTTAGGCTATGCTTTGGTTGTTATTTTGCAGCAAAAAAGATTTTCAGAACTTCAAAAGGATGTGGTTAATAATCTCACTCACGAATTCAAAACCCCATTATCGTCTATTGTTTTATCGACTGATGTTTTAAGTGAAAACGAAATATCAAAAGAACCTGATCGGATAAAGATGTACGCCGCAATAATAAAAACTCAGGCAAATGCTCTGTTAGGGCATATTGAAAAAGTTTTAGGAATGAGCGAGCTGGAAAATATCGGTAAATTAAACAAGGAGATCATCAATTTGCATGAGTATTTAGCACAAATTACTGAGCAAGAAATCTGGAGAACAAATAATAAAAATGGAAATATTTCAGTTTAACTAAAAGCAAAGAATTACACGATTTGTGCTGATGAATTTCATTTTACTAATATGATAATTAATCTAATAGATAATGCTTTTAAATATTCAGATTCTAGTCCGCAAATTAATATTATCACAGATTCAGACAAGAATCATTTATTTTTAAAAATACGTGATAATGGAATAGGAGTTGATAAAAAATTTCATAAAAAGATATTTAAAAAATTCTTTAGGATACCTACAGGGAATGTTCATAATGTGAAAGGATTTGGCCTAGGTTTAAGCTATGTTAAAGATACTGTTAACAGGCATCATTGGAAATTAAAGTTTGAAAGTAAATTAAATAATGGAAGTGAGTTTTTGATTGTTATACCATTAATTGATACAGATTGTGACTAAAGTACCAAAAATATTATATGTTGAGGATGATGAAACATTAAGTTTCATTACAACCGATAATCTTAAAAGGAAAGGTTTCGATGTAATAAATGCTGCAGATGGAGTAATTGCATTCGAGTTATTTTCAAAAAGTGCATTCGATATTTGTTTGTTTGATGTTATGCTTCCAAAGATGGATGGATTCGATTTAGCGCATAAGGTTCGTGCAATAAATAAACATATTCCTATACTTTTTATTACAGCTAAGACTTTGCCTGAAGATCGAATAAAAGGATTGTTGCTTGGGGCTGACGATTATATTGTTAAGCCATACAATATGGATGAACTGATTTTAAGAATTCAAGTATTTTTAAAACGAAAAACGATTGTTGAATCAGATATTGAATATAAGGAAATGAGAATTGGTAATTCTATTTTCGATGCTGAAAACTTAAAATTAAAAACAGAAAAAACAGAAAATAACTTAACTTACAGAGAAGCTGAAC
>PKTC01000419.1:0-14093 GCA_002869305.1 Marinilabiliales bacterium | reverse complement strand
TCCTTAAGTTATTTATTGAAAATAAAAATACTATTCTCACTCGTGAGCGAATCTTAAACGTATTATGGGGCGAGAATGACTACTTTGCAGGTCGAAGTTTGGATGTATTTATAACTCGGTTAAGGAAGTATTTTAAAGCAGATTCGAGTATTATTATAGAAAATAAGCACGGAGTAGGGTTTGTTTTTAAATTGAAAGAATGACCATATTCGAATTACTTTTGTATTTTAATGTATTATCATGATAGAAAAAATTACAAGTCTTCAAAATCCGAGGATAAAAAACATTACAAAACTTCAAACGAAATCCTCCGAACGTAAAAAACAAAATTTGTTTGTTATTGAAGGTATTCGCGAAATAAGTTTGGCAAATAAAGCAGGTATAAAAATAGATTCGGTTTTTGTATGTCCAGAAATAATTAATCCTGATAAAATTCCAGCTGAGTATAATATTATTAAGGATTATTTTGAACTAAGTCTCGATGTTTATAAAAAAATAGCATACAGAGAATCTACAGAAGGAATCATTGTATTGGCTCAGCCCAAATATCTTAAATTAGATGATTTAAAGCTTCGTAAAAACCCATTAATTATTGTTTTGGAAGCTGTTGAAAAACCAGGTAATTTAGGTGCAATTCTCCGCACGGCTGATGCAGCAAATGTTGATGCCGTAATAATTTGCGATCCACTAACAGATATTTATAATCCAAATGCTATACGTTCAAGTGTTGGCTGTGTTTTTACGAATCAAGTTGTTACAACAAATTCGGATGAAGCTATTGAGTGGTTCAAGAAGAATAAAGTAAGAACTTGTGGAGCAGCTTTAACGGCTACAAAAAATTATCACGAAACAGATTTTACGGGCTCAACGGCACTGATTATGGGCACTGAGGCGAATGGATTAACCCCAAAATGGCTGAATCATACTGATGAATTACTTATAATACCCATGAGTGGTGAGATAGATTCCCTGAATGTATCCACTTCTACTGCCATTCTTGTATTTGAAGCAATGCGTCAGAGGAATTTTTATAAATAAAAAAGCTCCGACATACTGTCGAAGCTTCTTTGGGTGGGAGATGGGTCTCGAACCCACGACCTGTGGAACCACAATCCAGCGCTCTAACCAACTGAGCTACAACCACCATTTTTCGGACTGCAAATATAAAGAAGAATTTTAATATTTTGCAACATTGAATCAAAATATTTTAATCCTTTGGGAGTTCTTTCTAAATCTTAAAAAATGCTAATTAATTTTTTATTTAATTCTTATAATGTATTTTTGATTTTTAATTCAAAAGTAAACAGGTGCTGGGTACAAGAAGATACGTAAATAACGTTACGGGTTTACAAGCGATAAATATCTTAAGATTTCTTACCTTTTTGATTATTTCAATCGTTTTTACCAAAATAGGACTATCGAAAGAAGAAATAGGTTTATTCGAAGTTTCCATTTTTATTGCCGGATTTGCTAGCTTTTTCTGGGTTAATGGATTTATACAGGCCTTTCTGCCCCTTTTTAAAAGCAATAAAACATTTGGCGACAAAGAACAATTGGCAGGCACAAAATCTCCTGAGGTGTTTAATATTTATGTAATACTCATGTTTTTTAGTCTTGTTGTTTTCTTTATAGGGTTAGCAATAAAGGGGAATTTTTCTGTTTTCGGTTATAAAGGAGATGTACCTTTACTAAATATTACATTGTGGTATTTGTTATTAAGTAGTCCTGCCAATTTGGTCGAATATATTTACATGGTTCAGGATAAAAATGGAAATACTCTGAGTTATGGATATATCACATCTACTTTGCAATTGATTGCAGCACTTCTGCCGGTTTTACTTGGATACGATATAATTTGGTCGTTAAGAGGATTAGTCATTGTGTCTATAATTAAAAATATATGGCTGATTACATTGCTTTACAACTATGCAGAAATAAAATATTCATTTCCATTCATTAAAGAAATCTTTGCATACTCAGGCCCAATAATTTTGAGTGTTTTGGTTGGAGGTTCAACTCAATATATAGATGGACTAATTGTAACAACAAATTATGGTGCCGATGGATTTGCTATTTTTAGATATGGACAAAAAGAACTACCCTTTGTTGTCATGATGGCAGCGGGATTAAGCTCTGCATTGTTGGTTGAATTTAATAAGAAAGAAAAATTAAAGGAAACCTTATATCAAATTAAAAGGAAATCTTTAAGAATCATGCATTCTATGTATCCTTTATCAATTCTTTTGCTGCTCTTTGCAAAACCTCTTTACAAAGGTATGTTTACACTCGAATTTACAAGAAGTGCAGACGTTTTTGTTATATATCTTCTGGCAATTGTAAGTCGGTTATTATTTCCACATACTATAGTGATTGGTTTGAAAAAAGGAAAAATATTATTTTGGACTTCTCTTTTTGAATTGATTGGCAATATATTTTTGAGCTTATATTTGGTTGAAGATTATGGAGTTGTTGGGGTAGCGCTGGCAACAATTATAGTATATTTTGTTTCAAAAATTGTGTTGGTTCTATACAACTACTTTAAATTAAATATTAGTCCCCTGGAATATATTCCGATAAAGTGGTATTCATTTTATACGATCGCTTTAGGAACTGTATTTGTTTTATTAGATCGCGGAATAATAGTCATATAATTCTTGACAAAATTTCATTAATTAAAACAAATTGGCAGCTTCTATTGTGATTATTAAGTAAGGCATGTAATTTGTTTAACACAAACTGAATTAAAAAATTAAAACTATGAATATAGGTAGATCATCAAATCCCGCTCTTTCCAGGTCAGCATTTAATGCTCAATAATATGCAGCCTCTTACTCAGAGGTAATGACATTGAATGGAACAATTAATAAGTCATTAGCTATGTTGCTCTTACTAGTTGTAGGTGCAGCATATACATGGAAAATGTTCTTTGGAGCTGCAAGTATCGAAGCAGGTGCAGCCCTAACTTCAAGATGGATAATGATTGGAGGAATAGGAGGCTTTGTTTTTGCGTTGGTTACAATTTTTAAAAAAACATGGGCTTATATTACAGCTCCAATTTATGCTGTTTTGGAAGGACTTTTCTTGGGAGCAATTTCTGCTTTTTTTGAAGCACGATATCCGGGTTTAGTCATGCAAGCAGTTGCTTTAACATTCGGAACTCTTTTTGTGATGTTAATTGGATATAGATCAGGAGTCATTAAGGTAACACAAAAATTTAGATCAGGAGTTATAGCTGCAACCGGTGCGGTTGCTCTGGTTTATATCATCTCAATAATTTTTTCAATGTTCGGTGCTAGTAATTTAATCATTCATAGTAATGGCATATTAGGAATAGGAATTAGCTTGGTTATTGTGGCAATTGCGGCTTTAAATTTAGTTTTAGATTTTGATTTTATTGCCAAAGGATCACAAGCAGGTTTACCTAAACATATGGAATGGTATGCAGCATTCGGCCTTATGATAACATTGGTTTGGTTATATATTGAAATGTTAAGATTGCTGTCAAAGCTTGCAGGAAGAGATTAATTAGAATAGCAATAGAAAAAATGAGAATCCAGATGATTTGTCTGGATTTTTTTATTTAAAATTAATTATAAGGATAAGTAAGCATTTGAAATGTTAAATAATACTATTTTTTCCTTTATTTATTTCATGCTTTGTTCTATTTTTACGCCCCGGATAACTATAAAAAACAGCTTCATATGAAATCGTTAGAGTCGCATTTTGAGCAGTTCAGAAAGAATATTGTAGGAATAGATTCTTTCTATAAATCACCGTATGGAGAACAAAAAATAATATATGCCGACTGGATAGCTAGCGGAAGATTATACAGACCTATTGAGCATAAATTATTAAATGAATTTGGGCCTTATGTAGCAAATACTCATACTGAAACAAGCGAAACAGGCACATTAATGACTCATAGCTATCATTACGCTCAAAAGCAAATTAAAAAAGCAGTTAATGCAGGGCCTAACGATGTATTAATACAGGCTGGATTCGGAATGACAGCTGTTATTAATAAAATGCAACGTATCCTTGGGTTGAAGGGATGTGGAATGCTTAAACACAAAGAATGTATTAATACGGCGGATCGTCCGGTGGTGTTTATTACCCATTTAGAACATCATTCAAATCAAACTTCCTGGTATGAAACTATTTGTGATGTTGTAATCATTGAACCAGATGATCAATTACTAGTAGATCCGGAAAGATTAAAAGAGCAACTTGAAAAATACAAAGATAGAAAACTGAAAATAGGTTCTTTTTCTGCCGCTTCTAATGTTACCGGAGTAAAACCTTCCTATTTTAAGTTAGCCAAATTAATGCATGAGTATGGTGGAGTGTGTTTTATTGATTTTGCTGCATCTGCGCCATATGTAGAAATAAACATGCATCCTGAAGATCCCATGGAAAAATTAGATGCAATTTTCTTTTCTCCACATAAATTTTTAGGAGGGCCTGGTACTGCAGGAATTATGATTTTTGATTCAAGTCTATATAATTGTGAGGTGCCAGATAATCCTGGAGGAGGAACCGTTGACTGGACAAATCGTTGGGGAGAATATAAATATATTGATGATATTGAGTTGAGAGAAGACGGCGGCACACCCGGGTTTTTACAAGCGATTAGAACAGCTCTTGCCTTTGAATTAAAAGATCAAATGGGTGTTGAAAATATGGAGAACAGGGAAAAACAATTAATTCCCAGAGCATTTAAGGGCTTGAAATCTATTCCCGGAGTTAGGATATTAGCAGATAATGTAATGGATCGAATTGGTGCATTATCATTCTATATTGAAAATGTTCATTATAATTTAGTCGTGAAATTGTTAAGTGATCGCTTTGGCATACAAGTGCGGGGTGGATGTGCATGTGCAGGCACCTATGGTCATTATTTACTGGATGTAAGTTACGATTACTCACATGAAATAACAGAGCTGATTAATCATGGCGATCTTTCACAAAAACCAGGTTGGATAAGATGGTCAATTCATCCAACAACTTTGGATTCAGAAGTTGACTATTTTGTATTTGCTGTTGAAGAAATCTCAAAGAATCATAAAAAATGGGAAATGGATTATGATTATTATAAGCGAAAAAATGAATTTGTTCATAAGAATATGAAATCAGAATCAGCATTTGATCTAAATAAATGGTTTTCTCTTAAATAATTAATTAAAAAATAGCGATTTAATTTTGTAATTTTGATAACTATATTTAATTTTGCAAGCCATTAAGTTTTATAAAGAGTAAAAAGTATAGCATAATATAAAGGAGTTTAAAGATGAAAAAGGAAATACATCCGGAGAATTATCGTTTAGTGGTTTTTAAGGATATGTCAAATGGTGAAATGTTTCTTACAAAGTCAACTGCACCAACCAAAGAAACTGTTAAATTTGAAGATGGAAACGAATACCCATTAATTAAAGTTGAGATATCTAACACTTCTCATCCGTTTTATACTGGTAAGATGAAGCTTGTTGATACTGCCGGACGTGTTGATAAATACATGAACAAGTACAAAAAGCACGTTGATAAGAAAAAATAATTTCTTAATATAAAATTTAAAAAGCTCCGAATTTCGGAGCTTTTTTTATGTAAATTTGGGCATGTTGACTTAAAGAGCATTTCTATGAACTATATTTTGTTTGATGATAAATCCTGGGATAATTTATTACCACTAACATTCACAAGGCCCGTTTGTGAAGTTCGTACCGGAATTCTAACCATAAAAGAAAAATGGGAAAAGATTTTAGATGTTAAATTGTCATATCTGACACAGGAATATTTACAAGCAAAATATTTATTAAATGTTGATGATGATAATATTTTAATTAATGGAAGTGTAATTCCTAATGCTGAAGTCTTAAATAGAATTAAATCCTTAAAACATAATGAGGCGCTGGTTAATGATCAAAAAATTATAGCAGTGCGACTAGAAAAAAAAGATGTAAGTACATTCAACTACACAAAACTTTCAGCCTATCAAACTAAAAATTATGAGCTGGAATTTATTACAATTACCTGGCCCTGGGATATTTTTAAATTCAATGGAGAAAATATAATTTCAGACTTTGAGCTATTAACCAAGGATCGTAAGTCAGCAAAAATAAGCACAACAAATAAGCTTTTAGGAGAAGAAAATATTTTTGTTGAAGAAGGTGCAAAAATTGAATTTGCAATATTGAATGCAAGCACCGGACCAATTTATATTGGAAAAAATACAGAAATAATGGAAAACAGTGTGATTCGTGGGCCATTTGCTTTATGTGATCATGGTGTTATAAAAATGGCAGCAAAAATTTATGGGCCAACCACTATTGGACCGTATTCAAAGGTTGGTGGTGAAATAAATAACTCGGTCTTATTTGGTTTTTCTAATAAGGCCCACGATGGATTCTTGGGAAATTCAGTAATTGGCGAATGGTGCAACCTGGGGGCTGATACCAATAATTCAAATCTAAAGAATAATTATGCTGAGGTGCGATTGTGGAATTATGAAAGTCAAAGATTTATTAAAACAGGGCTGCAATTTTGCGGCTTAATCATGGGCGATCATTCTAAATGCGCAATTAATACCATGTTTAATACCGGTACGGTTGTGGGTGTCAATGCAAATATTTTTGGAGAAGGTTTTCCGAGAAACTTTATACCTTCCTTTTCGTGGGGAGGTGCTCATGGTTTTACGATTTATGATATTCGAAAAGCTTATGAAGTAGCCGAAATTGTTATGCAAAGGAGAAATTTAGTGCTTGATAATATAGAAAAAAATATTTTGAAAGAAGTTTTTGAACGAACTTCAAAATACAGAATGTTTTAACTTTCCACCGTTAATTGCGTTTTATGATTAATGATCCAAATTTGGCATAGTGATTGCCAATCTATTTATCCAATATAATTTTAGCGTGTGGCTGACATAATGTCGGAGAGATTTTATAAAAGAAGGAAAATTTATGAGTGATAAGATAAAAGAAAGCAAATTTAGAAATATATTTTTTGCAGAAGATATGGAGAATGATGGAGAATTTATTCCATTGATTTCGGACGATGAGGATGATGTAGATTTAAAAAAATCTGAACTACCCAAGGAGCTGCCAATTTTACCTTTACGAAATACAGTATTATTTCCAGGAGTGATATTACCAATTACAGTTGGTAGAGAAAAATCAATTCGATTGGTAAATGATATCTATAAAAAAGATAAGGTAATTGGCACGGTTGCCCAAATTGACGGAAGAGTTAATGAGCCAGAGGAAGCCGATATGTATAGATTAGGAACCGTAGCGCAGATTTTAAAGGTTCTTGAAATGCCGGATGGAAGTACTTCTGTAATCATTCAGGGGCGTCAAAGATTTGAGATGAACGATATGGTTCAGGCCGAACCTTTCCATAAGGCAACGGTAACTTTATTAAAGGATAAAAAACCTAACGATAAAACCCGTGAATTTGAAGCAATTGTTGGTTCCTTAAAAGACTTGTCTTTGAGGATCATAAAGTTATCAAGCAATATCCCTCCAGAAGCTTCTTTTGCAGTGAAGAATATTGAAAACACAAAGTTTCTTGTAAATTTTATATGCTCAAATAGCGATATTGATATTTCGGATAAACAGAAACTTCTTGAAATGGATAATCTTAAGGATCGATCCATTCGTTTGTTAGAACATTTAACAAAGCAAATCCAAATGCTTGAGTTAAAGAATGATATTCAATCCAAAGTAAAGACCGATCTTGATCGGCAGCAAAGAGAATATCTTCTGCATCAGCAAATGAAAACAATTCAGGATGAGTTGGGTGGAAATCCATTAGATCAGGAAATTGAAGATTTAAAGAAAAAGGCTAAAAAGAAAAAATGGAGTAAGGAGGTTGCGGAAACCTTTGCAAAAGAAGTTGACAAATTAAACAGGTTAAACCCTGCAACTGGTGAATACTCGGTACAGTTAAATTATCTACAAACTTTACTTGATTTGCCGTGGAACGAATTCACCAAAGACAATTTCGACTTAAAAAGAGCACAAAGAATTCTGGATGAAGATCATTTTGGTTTAGAAAAAGTTAAAGACAGGATATTAGAATATCTGGCTGTATTAAAACTGAAAGGCGATTTAAAATCACCAATTCTTTGTTTGTATGGACCTCCCGGGGTTGGTAAAACTTCGTTAGGAAAATCAGTAGCAAAAGCTTTGGATAGAAAATATGTACGAATGTCACTTGGAGGCTTGCATGATGAAGCTGAAATAAGAGGTCACAGAAAAACATACATTGGCGCAATGCCAGGCAGAATAGTTCAGAACATTAAAAAGGCAAAATCATCTAATCCCGTATTCATATTGGACGAGATTGATAAAGTTGGAAAAGATTTTCATGGCGATCCTGCTTCAGCCTTATTAGAGGTTTTAGATCCTGAGCAAAACAATGCTTTTCACGATAATTACCTTGAACTGGAGTTTGATCTATCGAATGTAATGTTCATTGCAACAGCAAATACAATATCAACTATTAATCCTGCTCTGCGCGATCGTATGGAAATGATTGATGTAAGTGGTTACATTGTTGAAGAAAAAATTGAAATTGCAAAGCGTCATCTAATACCAAAGCAATTAGAAGCTCATGGAGTTGAGAAATCAAAAGTTAGCTTTAGCAAGAAGGTTTTGGAATATATTGTTGAGAACCATACCAGGGAATCCGGCGTGAGAACATTGGATAAAACAATTGCAAAAGTTACAAGAAACCTCGCCCGAAAAATCGCTCTGGAAGAAGATTTTAGCAAATCGCTTTCAGTTGAGAATATCAAAGAAATTTTGGGACCACCTGAATTTACAAAAGATAAATACCAGGGTAACGAATTTGCAGGAGTTGTTACAGGCTTAGCATGGACAGCAGTTGGAGGTGAGATATTATTTATTGAGAGCAGTTTAAGTAAAGGAAAAGGAAAACTCACTTTAACTGGTAACTTAGGGGATGTAATGAAAGAATCAGCAGTTATTGCTCTCGAATATATAAAATCACATGCCGGCGAGCTAGGTATTAGTGATGAGGCGTTTGAAAACTGGAATATTCATATACACATTCCTGAAGGAGCTATTCCAAAAGATGGTCCTTCAGCAGGTGTTACCATGGCAACCTCATTGGCTTCCATCTTTACTCAAAGAAAAGTTAAAAGGAAAATTGCAATGACAGGCGAAATTACTCTACGGGGTAAAGTTCTTCCTGTTGGCGGCATTAAAGAAAAAATATTAGCTGCAAAACGTGCTGATATAACTGATATAATTCTTTCTGAAGAAAATAGAAAAGACATTGGTAAAATTAAAGATATTTATCTAAAAGGCCTTAAGTTTCACTATGTAACGAAAATCATGGAAGTTCTAGATATTGCACTCTTGAAAGAAAAGGTAAATAAACCTTTGAAAGTTTCTTGATAATAACTCTATAGTACAAAATCCAGACATTAATTGATCGGATTTTTAATTGACTGTATCTAATATTTCTGTAATTTTATATTTCTAATATATAAACAATTATATAAATTAAAATCAAATGAAAATGGGAGCTGGTTTATTATGGGGTTTAATATTAATCCTAATTGGTATAGGTATAGTTATTCGTGTAGTTTTTAACGTAAATATCCCCCTGGTTAAATTTGTAATAGCATTCTTATTTATTTTTATAGGAATTAAGATGTTGGTTGGTAATTTTCATTTCTGGGATCGTCGAGGCGATGAAAGCACAACCATTTTTAGTGAAAGCAGAATACATGGTTTGGATGATAAGTTCAAGGAATACAATGTTGTCTTTGGAAGTTCAACCATTGATTTAAGAGATGTTGATCTTTCGGAAGGCTCAAAAGAAATAAGAATAAATACAATTTTTGGAGGATGCCTTATTAAGATTGACGAAAATACACCTGTTAGAATTAAAGCCGATGCAGCTTTTGCCTCTGCCAAATTACCGAATGGAGAGACTGCAGCCTTTGGAACGGGTCATTACGAAAGCAAAGCATTTAATCGGGATGCCAATCACTTGTATATAAAGTGCGACGTAGTATTTGGAGGATTTGAAGTAAGAAGTTATTAGAATTGTAAATAAAGAAAATGAAAAGGCCACTTCTTAGTGGCCTTTTTTTATTTCCTGATATAATCGAAAGCTTTGGTAATAGATTCTTTCACCTTTGCAGCTTTTTCTTCAAATCCCTGCTTTAATTTATCCCAGTTTTCTTCTTGCCCTCTTCGAACGTCCAATATTTTTTCTTCCAAATCTGATTTATATTTTTTGATATTTTCTATCTGAACATTTAGTTTTTCCTTTAAGTCATCATTGGCGTGCTTCGCTTTGTCTTCCAATTCATCGAGCTTTTCCGAAAATTCATTCATCCACCCTTCAGCTTTTTCCGAAAAAGTTTGCTTATCGGCATTAACTTCAGCTAGGAAATCTTCAAACTCACCAACAACAGAGTTCCATTTTTCCTGGCTAGTGTTCTTAAGCACATTAAACTTCTGATCTAATTTATCTCTTTGCTCTGCTAAAGATTTAATTTCCATTTCAATTTTATCAAATCCCGATTTAGCATTTAGTTTAGCCTCTATAGCTTTAGCTTCTAATTCGTATATCTTAGCTTTTAGCTGTTTTACAATGATCTCTGCTCTAATTTCGTAATCTTTTCTTTCTTTCATAATTTCTCCTTTTTACTTATTTTAAATTACACATATAAAATATACATAAACCAGCACAAATTCAAGAATATTGAAGAAATTCTTTTAAACCTTTCGCATAAGAGAAATATTGAAACTAACTGTATAATTCAAACAAATGTTTTAAGTTTGTTACATCAATTAAAAAAACAAGATATGGAAAAGATAGCTGTATTTCCCGGAACATTTGATCCTTTTACCGTAGGACACGAATCGGTTGTAAACAGAGCGCAGGTTTTATTCGATAAAATATACATTGCCGTTGGATTCAATCCTAAAAAAGATGCATTGTTTTCGCTCGAGGATAGAAAAAAGTTTATAAATCAGGTGTTCAATGGAAATCCAATCATTGAAGTAGTCCATTTTGAAGGATTAACCATAGAATTCTGCAAGAAAATAGGCGCTAAATATATTCTAAGAGGACTTAGAACAGCTGCAGATTTTGAATACGAAAGGGCCATTGCACAGGTAAACAAGGCAATGTACGAAGGAATTGAAACGGTATTCTTTTTAACCATGCCTGAGCATACACCTATCAATTCATCAATCGTAAGAGACATTGTAAGGCATGGAGGCGACGTAAGTAAGTTTATCCCTTCAAAAATGAGTTTAAAATAAATTAGCTTTTGAAATGTTGAAAAAACTATTATTGATAGTACTTCTGGTATTACCATTAAGTCTTTTAGCCGATATGGTTAAACTCAGAGGAAATGCCCTTGAGTATAGAGGAGTTAAAATAACTTTTTTAACTTTTTCAGATCAAATTACTTATACAGAGCTGGAATTGTGCAGTGCGGTTGTGGACGAAAATGGTGACTTTTCGGGCTCTTTTGACATCAATGAAACTACATATATTTTTGCTCATCTGGGTGCTTATGAAGCATTTCTGTTTGTTGAGCCAGGTAAATCCTACAATTTATTATTACCTGAATTAAAGGAGAAAACCATAGCTGATGAATTAAATACATATTTTAAGCCCATACAATACCATTTGGGCTTAGTTGACATTTCTGAAAATGAGCTGAATTATCAATTGGCTTTTTTCGATGAGGTATATTCCCTAATGGGAAGCATGGAGCTCTATTCTATTTATGACAAAATCAGAAAGATAGATGATAAAAGTAAGTTTAACGATGTGGATACTGTTTATTCTGCTGAGGCTTACACAAAAATTTTAAATAACAGCACAAGTTATATTTCGAATAATTTACAAGAAATAGATGTGTCAGCGGAAATTCAAAAAGTTGATTCTTTATTTTCGGATGTGGATAATAAATTCTTTCATGATTTTAAAAGATACAAGTTTGCTTTATATCAGAGTGCTTCATCCAATCAAAAAATGAAGAGTATTTCCAATAACTACTATTTGGATAATGAAATTCTATACAACAACAATGCATACATGGATCTTTTTAATCAGGTTTACGATGAGTACTTTCAGTATTTTGGAAGAACGGATAATGGAAGAAAGATTTATTCAGACATTGGCAAACTAAAAAGTATCACAGCACTCAAGAATACTTTAGGGAACGATTCGATTTTAAGCAATGATACTTTGAAGGAATTTGTAATTCTAAAATGTTTACACGACGAGTTTTACAATGATAAATTTTCTAGGGCAGCAATGTTAACTGTTCTTGATTCCTTATCATTGCAAACGAAAGTAGAGGAGCATAAAATCATAGCTAACAATATTAGAGAAAAAGTTACCAAACTGATGTTGGGATATAAACCACCAGCTTTTGAGTTATACGATAAGGATAGTACGCTTGTAAATTTAGATTCATTCGAGGGTAGATACGTTTATTTGGGATTTTGCACAACAACTAGTTATGCTTGCATAAAGGAATTTGCTATGCTCGAAAGTTTATATAAGAAGCACAATGAGCACTTTGAAATTGTTATTATTTCAATGGACGAAAGTCTACCACAAATGAAACGATTCGTTGAGATGAAAAATTATTCCTTCAAGTTCCTTTATTATGGCAATCAGTCGGATGTATTTAAGGATTATGATATAAGGGCATTTCCAACCTATTATTTTATTGATAAAAAAGGTAAATTAGCCATTACTCCGGCACCATCACCTGATCAAAATTCAGAATTTGCGATCTTTAAGGTCATGAGGGCCAATGGGGATATTTAGAAACTAGAGGTGGTTCATTTTTCTATTAGTTCAACTTGCAGAATCTTAAAATCTAAAGTTCCATAACTTAGTATCCGAAATTCTACATTTCTATATCTTTTTTCACAATTAAAGTCTAATTCATAAATATTTTTATTGTTTGTGAAGTTTAATTCTTTAGATGCAAGAATGGTCTTACCTCCGTTTGAAACAACATCCATTAATGCAAATGACTCTTCCATAAATGCCTTTTCTATTTCTACTTGCAGTTTGACTGTATATTTACCAATCCCAACAGGAATAAATGGACCCCAAACATGATGTTTACTATTAAATAATAAACTGTCCTTGTTTATCAAAATACAAGAATCATTTTGAATTGCACTAGAATAAAAAGAAAAATCTGATAAGGGGATTAGTTCATTTCGTTGAATCCTTACATACTGGTTTACCTTGCAACCACCTATTTCAAATGATTCCCCCTTTTTTGATAGCAAATAACCAAACTGATTAATGGTATCTGGAAATTCATTTAACCACATATTTTTTATTAAATATAGTTTTGGTTGTGCAAATACCTCATCAACCAGATTTTGATTTCTCACATAAGCATCATGCGGTGTAGCTTTAATAATTGATGGGTTTGGACAGGCTACTATATAAGAGTTCCAAAAATTTCCAATAATACCGATTTCACCTAAAGATAAAAATTCACTTTTTACATCAATCTGAGATTTAAAAGTTTTTGGATTTATATATCTCAAATAGTGTAAAGTGCTTAATGAGCCAGTAAATACTGCTAATCCAAGCAGAATAGTTAGAACTTTCTTCTGAATAGTATTAGTTTTAACACTTTCGAATAATATAAGTATTACAAGTGACAAAGAAATATAAGTTGGCACAAAATACCAGTGCCCCATCCCGTTTACATAGACCCATTTTGACAAAATAATAATCCCCAAAATGGCAACGAAATCTATAACAAAGACAATTAACCATTGTTTATTATTAAATTTGATCTTGAGTTTTTTAGTAAAAATAGCAATTATAACAATTATAAGAATAGCTAAAACAAGCCAAGCATAAAAGCTCAGCAGATTTTCGTCAGTTTGGAAAGTAAAGATGTCAGACAATATATTTTTAAGGATTTCTAATCCATGTTTAATTGAATTCCTGTCATTGAATTTTGTATAGTTAGTGACTATACTTGTCGCAAAACTTTTTGCATATTTTATAAAAAAGAATCCAATTGAAGATCCAATTAATATATATAATGCAAT